>DAOLDN010000249.1:0-5889 GCA_035327385.1 Verrucomicrobiota bacterium
GGCCGCTCCGAGTTTGTCCGATGCAGCCTTCAGCAATTCCATGGCCGCAGGATCCATCGCGGCACTGGAGTCGTGCGAGGACGAGTCCGACGCGCAACCGCCCAGCCACAGGAGCGTCAGTACCAGGGATAAATTGCCGGCAAGAAGTCGTAAGCGAGGTGCTTTCATGGGTGTGGTTGTTCCGTGTTGATTGGTTGGATGGATTGGACGCCGACGTTCATGAATCGTCAATCCATTACTTCGTTGCGGACGACACCGCCGGCATCACTTGCAGCGTGTAAAATCGCTTGCCGACTGCCGTCGGAAAATAGACGCGGCCACCGAAGCCCGGCGGCGTGAGTGAATTGATCGTCAGCGGCTCGAAATAGTCCGACTCCGCCAGTATCCGGCCAGTGAGCGCATCGCGCCATGTGAGTTGCTCTTTGTAATTCTCCGTGAACAGCGCGAGTTTTGTCGGCTCCTTCTCCACGTTCAGCTTCATGTTCGTCAACAGCAACACGCGCCTGTCCTTTGGGCCGATCACGGGTTGGAACGTGGTGGTCATGTCGTCCACGATGAAGGCGGTCTTCATCTCGCCCGTGGCCGGGTCGAGCTTGATGCCGGCGACCTTGCCGATGCCCATGTCCGCCGAGTAAATCATGTTGTTCTCGGGATCAGCACCGCACTTGGGCGGGCAAAAGCTCCACTGGCCCTTCTTCAATTCACCGAACGGGAAATGGATCTTCATATTCTTGGAGTCTTTTTGGTGCGCGATCGCGATGCTCGAAGCGGTCGTGTCACTGCCCGCGCCGTTGAGTTGCACCGCGACCCAGTCACCGACCATCGTGGGTGCGGTGGTGGCAGACTGTCCCTTCTGCATGGGGAACACCTGCCACGAGTCGTCGGCGGAAAGTTTCTTCGTCTGCGGATTCCAGAAGTAACGTCGCAAGCTCTCCTTCATGCCCACGTAAATGCAAATCCGGCCTTCGAACGTCGCGATGATATGCGGTGAGACTGCCGGTTCAGGCAACTGCAACTGATCCAATACCTGCAATGTATCCGGGTCAACAGCGACCAGAATCGAATTGGGCCAGGGCAAACCCTTCGCCAGTCCCTGGAGAATGGCCATCGTGCCCTGCCCTTTCTCGCCAATGGGACGTGTCTGGTCCTTCATGATCAACGTCCCGTCCGGCGCGATCGTCAGATGCTTGAAATTCGCATCCTCGACCGGACAGTCGCCGGTCGGCAGTGTGTTGTGCTTGAGGATTCGCCCTGTGTCGCCGTCAACGAGCACGATCTGATTGGCCCACGCGAGCGCAATGTTGCCGTTGGCCAGAATGTTGAGGTTGGCGTTACCGATCCAACGGCCCGAGGCGTTCGGATTGTCCACGTAGGTGCGCCAGATTTGTTTGCCCGTGGTGGCATCGGCCTTGGCGATGAACGGTCCGGCGGGATTCGGTTCCGCCTTGGTGGGATATTCACCGCCGATGATGTAAAGCTCGCCGGGCTTGCGATTGTTGATGTAGGAGATGCCCTGGTAAGTGTCCTCACTCGCCCATGCGTAAACCTTGTTCGGTCCGTCCCAAGAGCCGGTGAACGTCGCCGCCGGAAACATCCCGCTGCGTTGCGCGTCGGAAATCTCTGCGCCATTCAGCGACGAATAATAACCGGGCGTGGGAATCTTCTGTTGCGCGGCCAGTTCTTTCTCGTAGAGGCTCACATCGCCGGGCAACGGGCCTTTCGCCGCCTTTTCGTTGCTGGTCAGACCGATCTGTTCGATGCGGCTGGTAATCTTGGGTTGTGCAACCGTCCAGAGCAGTTTGTAGGCGACAATGCCGATGACGATGCCAACAAGCAGGATGATGAGTGTGGATTTTTTCATGAGTAGTTTTTGGTCCGACCGGACATTTGAACAGGAGTCAACTGAGGCAACAGAGATTTGGAACTGTTTCCTCCGTTCTCTCCGTTTGCTCCTGTTGGTTTCATTTTTTTGCGCCTTCCGATTCAAACGCTGCCTTTGTAGTGTAATAGCCACGCGGGTAATACGCGCCCATCACGGCCTCTTCCATGCCGGGTTTGGTGATGTTGTCGGGGCGTTCCTTCCACGTTGGGTTGTTGGCCATGATGCGCAACATCAACATGCCGAAGTCCGGACGGTTTTTCGGACTCTCCAAGCCCTCGCCGCGCGGACTCCATTCAATCCATGCCACGCCATTCTCGTCAGTCGCGTTCTTCGGACGATCCTCCTTGCGACTGTAGACGATGGTGTAATTCCCGTGCGCATCCAGCGGGATTTGCATGTCGGTCAGGCCGTCCACGATCTGGCCCGACGGCATCGCCTCGCAACTGACCAGTGAGAAGTATTGCGTCTGCGCGTCCGGCATGACTTCAAGCCCCTTGCCGCTCGCGCCCGCGTAAGTGTTCGGGAATATCGGCATTTTGCCGCGCATCACATACACGGGGCCGTATTCGCGCGAAAGATGCACCAGCATGTATTGCGTCTCCGGATCGCCGCCGCCATCAATGGCTGTCGCATACGGAATCTTTGCTCGCTCCTCCGGCGTCTTGAACGCGCCCAGAATCGAGTACTTGATGTTCCAATACTTCTCCCACTTTGGCTCCTTCCGCGCGGGGGCGGTCGCCGGATCAAGCGTGGGATCGTTGTCTTTTCCATGAACAATCATCTCCCATTGCTCGGCGGTGACCGGCGGTTTGGGCGCGGGCATGGGGCGCGCGAACTGTCGCACCACTTCCTGCTGCGACAACTTCGTGCCGTCAGCCAGCATGCCGGTGTAAGTGGGCATTCCGCCACCTTCATCCGGCGAAGACGCCGCTCCCCAGCCGCAGCCATCGCTGCCCTGGTCGGAGAGATAGGTGCGGTTCACAAACATCAGTTCGCCACCGTCTTTGCCGACATAGAGCGTATTCTCTTCGCGACGCGACGCGTCTTTCGGTTCGTCCTTCGCGACGAGCCGCAACGTGAAGTTGCGTTTCTCCGTAAGCCGGTCGGCACCGACGCGGAACGGATTGGTTGAACCGGGATCGGGCTCAAAGTCTTTTCCTTCGAACGATTGGCCGATGGAAACGAACGTGCCGTGTTCGGATTTGTAGAGCGCAAACTGGAAATAGCGCGCGTGCGGGAATGTGTAGTTGAGCGTCAACATCGCGCCCGCCGGCAGCGCCAGCGTGCCGATGAGATACGTGGACTGCATGTCCGGCCAGAGATTCGGGTTCTGGATCGGGCGCGGGTATTCGAGGTAATGCCAATAACCCCAGCCGCGCGGTCCGTGGAACAATCCATCATGGCCGTAACGCGTGTCGGTTCGGATGATGTTCTCCAGCGACTTGTCGCCAAAACGTTTCACGTCGAGCGCATTCAAATTGCGCACCGGAATGATGCCGGGCGGTTTCCAGTCTCCCTTGCCGAGCGGATAGACCGACGGCAACTCCGTTTTTGGCCAGTACATGCGCATGACGACGAACATCGGACCGTCCGGCGCGGGCAGCCAGTTGGATTCCCTGTCCTTGCCGGGCGGGTCGTGCTGGATGTAAATCGTCAGCGAGCCGTCGGGATTCTTCTTCAACTGCGGCAGCATCGGCGAATTGATGAGATAACGATTGATCGGATTCTCGATCAGCAGTTGCGTGCGGGCGTCATACATCGTGATGGACCAGAAGGCGTTCACGGGCGGCAACTGGCCCGAGGGAAACGTCATCTGGTAGGTATGCTTGCTGCCGTCGAGCTTGATGAGATTCACGTCGCTGTGCGTGAACGGATACACCGCCTCGGCCTCGCTGTTGCCGTAAATGCCGAGCTTGGCGGCGGCGGCGCGCAATGCCCAATTGCCATTGTAAAACTCGCGACTGCCCGCCGCCGAACCGATCTGCCAGCCATTGACGACCGCGCCGACGTGATTGCACGTCTCGCCGATCTTTGCGAACGCGGCCTTCACACCATTCGCCACCGCAGCTTTCACGGCAGGCGAAAGTTCCTTGTGCGGTGATTTCTTCTCCGCACCGATGCCAAGGTGCGCGAACTTTTCACGCAACGGTTTTTCCACGTCCGCCGTGCCGGTGGCCGGACAGAATTGCAGGAGAAAATCCAGATACTCTGGAAATTCCGTCGTGAATGCCGCCTGATCAAACTTGGGCCAATTCACAACGGGCGCGGCGGGTGGCGCTGGCTTGCCAAGGAACGTCGAAAGCGGCTGCACTTTGTAACCGGCCTGCACGCGCTTCACATTGTCCATGTCCACGGGGTTGAACAACTGCGTGCGGAAAATCACAAGGCTGAACATCGTTTCGCAGCGGAACACCTTCTTGATGCCGGGCGGCGTTTCGCCATTCCACTCCGGCCCGGCGATGAGGAAACAGCCCGCGCCGTTGCCCGTGGTGCGGCTGCCGATGTAACCGTAATTGTCCGTGTAAAGATCCACGAGCTGCACGTCGTAGTAACGGGCCTTCTCGATTTCCGGCACGCAAATCACGAACGGTTCGGCGCGCAGGTCGAGCAACGCCATCGAATACGGCGTGTCGCTGTTGGGCGTGCTGATGCCGGTGTCCGCCGGCGTGAACACACGCGCTTCGTTGTGGAGTTGATTGATTGGCGCTTTGAACTGCTTCGAGTCACGGTCAATGAAGAACTGATACAACACATCGTAACCGACGATCATCGGGAAGCCGTAGAGATAGGCTTCCTCGGCGGCGGACTGGATTTCAGCCAGCCGCGCGGCTTCGGTTGTGGCCGGCGTGGAAGGCGACTGCGCTTCCGTCCGGCTCGCACACCCTGCGGTGATGAAAATGGCGAGCATCCCCGCCATTACGTTGTTTGCGATTCTGTGATTCATCATAATCCGTCCTCGTGGCTGCCTCTTCCACTCCAACCAGTCAGTTCATTGCCGGCCAGCCATCAATCCGCTGGAATCCAGCCCTGTTCTTGAAAGCGGATCTTCAGATGGTCCGCGATTTCCTTTGAAGTCGCCTTGGCGCGGCCTTCGACAGTGCTCTTGCCGCTCTTTTCCCCGTAGATTTTCATGCCGCTGCTGATGATGAGACCCGCGGGATTGTGTGTCGCGAGAAGACCGGCAACGCCCAGCGCGGCACCCGGACTCTTGCTGCCGGATGCGTCCACTGTTCCTCCGCCAACCTTCTGCAATCCCGTGGCGGTCATCCGGAATCCCTCCACAACTGTTTTCAACTCCGAGGCGCCCGACCCGAAACCGACCATAAATCGTTTGGCAGCGCTGCCTTCCTTGACGGAAAGCAGGTAACCGCGAATGACAAGGTCGTTGACAGCTGGCGTTGTGCCGGTCCAGGCATGGGCGGCGGGCATTCCCATGGCCTGAATGTCGTTGATCAATTGAGCGGCTATCTCGGAGCCCAATTTCCTGCCCTCCGCAATCTGCTCCGGCGTCTGCGACGTGGTGTCCACGTCCCCGGCGCCAGCCAGTGCCGCGTCCGACGGCACATCACTGGCGGTGGCAACGAAATCATAAACCCAGATGTGACCGGGTCGCGGAAGCACCCCGATGGGTGTCTCGCTCTGATTGCTGACCTTGGTGGACGCGCAGCCCACAACCATCAGCAGTGAGAATACACATAGTCCAAGCTGGACCAGACAGCGCGGCATGTTCGAGTTCACCTGTTTTTTCATGGTAATGTCACCTTTCATGGATTGGATTTTGGATTCGTTGATTCTTTGTTTCTGTTTGCTAAAAGAGAAATGCGACCTTCGCCCAGACGATGTCTGCGTTCATCGTGTCCTTGTAGCAGAATTGCGGCAGCCACTTCACGTCCACGATCAGCGCCTTGTCACCAAACTTGCGGAGATACGAAGCCACCGGACCAATTCCCCATTGCTCCATCTCGAAACTTCCAAGAGTTGCCCCTGAACCGCTGTCGCCGGTGAAT
>DAOLDN010000250.1:0-5875 GCA_035327385.1 Verrucomicrobiota bacterium
ACGCGCATTTCGTGCTGTTGAATTACACATGCCGTTGCTCGGGGAGCACGGAGGGGACGTTGAACGACGAGGGGCGGGAGTTTCGCTGGTTGCCGTTGCCGGAGGCGTTGGCAATGCCGATCAATACGCCCACGAGAATTCTCCTGGAGCAGGTCGGGAACGGGGCATGAACATTCCCTGTGGCCGGACAGGCAAAGGGTTGCGAGGTTCTGTGCGCCGGACGTAATTACCTGCGTGTGACCAGCAATCCGATCAACAGCCCAATGCCGAAAGCGAGGCCGACGGACTCATAGGGATGCGCGCGGATGGTGGTGTCGGCCTGTCTTGCCGCGGCTTTGGCGGTTGCGGCGGTTTGTTCCTGCCAGTGTTTGGCGGTGGTCTTTGCCCGTTCCAGTGCTGCGGCAAGGCGCGACCGGGTTTCCCTGGTCTTCTCGTTCACGTCGCCGACGGTGGCACGCAGGAAGTCCTCCGATTCGCGCACCAGCGATTTGAGGTCGGTTATCACGCGTTGACCTTCCGGCCGGGCGTGGGCGGGTCGCAGATTGTCGAAGTGTGTTTCCATGTCGGTTATTTTGACTCGTGGATTTGCAGTTCAATCACTCAAGGCTTTTCCGCCGGGCGAACCGGCAGAATGACGGCCGCGTTGACTTCCGGGTGAATTGTCTTGTGTTCACCGGCGTGGCGGCCAAGTCAGTATGGAACATGAATCCCGTTGGCGCAAACGTTCTTGCTCGGGCGGACAACGACGATAGGTCCGGGCAACAGCCGTTGTGGCCGGGGCGCAACTTCCTGTTGCCCAAACCACGTCCAACGTGAAACATTGGGTCATGTCAAAAATTTCCATCGTTGATCTGGAGGTGTATTTCCGTGTAGGTGTTCCCGACGACGAGCGCGCAGTGGCGCAACGGTTGTTGATCGATGTGGAGCTGGAACACGATTTTTCCCGCGCAGCGTCCAGCGACAACATCACCGAGACGATTGATTACTACCGCGTCAGCCAGTCGGTGATGAAACTGGGCGAGGGCCGCAGTTGGAGGTTGATCGAAAAACTTGCCGCCGACGTCGCCGAACTGGTGTTGAAGGAGTTCCGGCCGGAACGCGTGACGGTGGAGGTGAAGAAATTCATCCTCTCGCAGACGCGTCACGTCTCTGTCACCGTGACCCGCGCGCGTTGACCCGGCGACGGTCAGAGCGTCGGCGGAACGCCCGCAATGTAGGTTTCCAACTGCTGAATGGTGCTGTGCTGGTTGGAGATGATGTTGTTGACCAGATCGCCGATGGAAACCACACCGAGGATTTTCTCGTTTTCAGTCACTGGCAGGTGTCGCACGCGATGCTCGGTCATGAGTTTGAGACACTCGTCCACGGTGTGATTGGGAGTGACGCGAACGGGATTGCCGGAGAGGATGTCGCGCACGGAAGTGTCCTTGGAGGAACGTCCCTTGAGCGCCACCTTGCGCGTGTAATCACGCTCAGAAATGATCCCCACCAGCTTGCTTTCGTTCACGACGAGCAATGCCCCGATGTTTTTGTCCGCCATCATCTGGATGGCTTGAAAAACGGTTGCGTCCGGTGAAACGGACCAGGCGGCGTTTCCTTTCAGATTCAGAATCTCTCGGATTTGAGTTGAGTGTGTCATGGTCAGGCTGATTCGGGTTTCAACGCGCGGCAATGACGTGACGCGTGGTGCGTCTGTCGTTCGTTTACACCAAGAACGCGTCCATATTTCTTCGGGCGGGTTTGTCGCCCGGCGTTACTGTAACATCGGGACGGAACTGTGAACACAAAAATTTCCCGGGAGTCATCTGAAGAGGCAAGCCGTCTCAACATTTGACGCCGTGCTGGTGAGGATCATCGTTCGTCCGGCCAGTCGTCTTGATCCTCGTCCGTTTCGGTTACCGCCAGTGCGACGGTTTCCGCTGGAATGGTTTCTGGAGAAAACATCCTGCCGTCCGCCGTCCTCAATTGCCAGCCGCGTTTGGTGAGATTTAGCGTTACGCCGCCGGTTTTACGGGTGAACAACACGGGAGCGGCGCGTGACTGAAGCCGTTCAACAAGCCGCGTGTTCGCGCGCTTGGTCGCGGGCCATTCGGAATCCACAATCACGATTAACGAGGGTTGTATCCTTTCCAGGAGCGCGTCGTGGATCGGTTCTCCCTTCTCGGGCAGTCCTGCGATGACGATGTCCGCACGCAGGTTGGGTTCGCGTTCCATGAGAATGTTTTGGCCCGGTCTGCCCAGATCGGACAACAGCAGGATTCTTGTACCGCGAAAATCGCCCAGTAACACCACGGCGTTGTCGTCCGCTTGCGGAAATGCGTCCATTTCCATGGGGTGCAACACGGACCAGCCCGCGACCGTGTCGCCGCGCCTGAGGACGCGGGTTTGACCGGATGCTCCCGGCGGCTGTTGAACCAGTCGTCGGTACGTCGGCGAACGGAACTGAACATTGGGCACGAAGATTTCGCGCACAGGAAACACGTCGCACAGCGGAGCGGTGCCTCCGATGTGGCGCAAATCGCCGTGTGTGAGCATTAGCCCGGACAATGAATTGACGCCCTGTGTTTTGAGCCAGGGTTGCAGCACGCGTTTAACGGGATTGGTGTTGCCGCAATTGACGAGCAGGTCGTTCCCGCGGCCGGGCGCGTCGCAAAAAATGGCGCAACCTCCCTCCAGAGGAATGGCCGTGATTTGCACGGATTGTCGGGCATCGAACCATCGGCTCACATAGTAACCGACCGCCAACAATGCGCCCGCCACCAACCACGGTCTGGCCCGTGGCGACATCAAAACTCCAGAGAGCACCACGATGACAGACGCGTAATAGATGACGAAATCCACGGGCAATGGAGGCGGTACGTAAAAAAATGCCTCCGGCAAACCCGCCGACCAACGGCTGACACCGGCCATGCAACTCATCCAAAACCACGCACTGTGGTTGAACAATTCCGACACCCACGGAAGCCACGCGCCGAAAACAAGACTGCCCAGACTCGACGCCAGCGCCGCGCTTGCCAGCGGGACGATGATCAGGTTCGCCAGTAATGTCACCGGGCTGGAAATGTTGAAATAATACGCCGTCAACGGCCACGACCCCAGCCAGGCGGCCAGCGAAACTGCCGCCGAGGTCAGCACCCACCTCAGCGTCGGTCGCATTAACCGTTGCCAGGGTGGGAGCAGTTCCACCGGGCGCAACGGGTCGGACCGCAGCAGCCGGTCGCGCAACGTTTCCAATGGCGGCAAAAGCAGCGCGATGCACAGCACGACGAAGAACGAAAGCTGAAATCCGGCCTGAAACAACTGTTGCGGTTCCCACAGCAAAATGGCCAGCGCCGCCGCCGCCAGCGAGTTGAGCAGGTTGACAGGACGTTTGAGCGACCAGCCTCCGACAATAAGCGTCATCATAATGGTGGCCCGGACGGCCGACGGTTGCCAGCCGGTCGCGCCCGCGTAAAACCAGATCATTGGTATCACCAACAATCCGCACCAGAGTCTGGAAACCTGGGCGACACGCAACACCGCCACAAGTATCCCCGCGATCAACGCGATGTGCAGACCGCTGATGGCGAAGATGTGGACCGTTCCCGATTGGATGAAGGGTTCATAAACCTCTCCCGGCAGCGCATTGCGCCACCCCAGCGTCATCGCCCACAGCAATCGCAACGACTCGTCTTGTTCCGGAAGTCCGCGCGACAGCGTGGTCTGCGCCCAACGCGTGAACCGTTCGGACCGGGGAGGCTTCGAGAGCCGCGGTTCCAGCAACTGCCACTCGCTCTCTGAACCGGACCGCAACTGAAAATCAATGCCCTGCCTGCGAAGGTAATTTCTGTAATTGAACAATCCTTCCACCACCGGCAACGGCGGATGCGAAATGACGCCGCTGACCTCAACGCGCTGGCCGGCGAAGTATTCCGAGCCGACGGCCCCGCGCGTGATGACGGCAATGCGACCGTGCGCCGGCTGCCAGTCGCCCCGATTGCGGCGCAATGACGTTGCGTCCAACAGTGCCAGTGTTCGCGCCGTTTGATCTAGATCGTCGGGGGTGGGTCGCGCTTCAGGTGTTTCCGCAAGAACACCGCGAACGGTGACTTCCTCAAAATCCCCGTTCAGGACTGTGCGCAAATCGTTTGGCGATACGATGGCCGTGTGAAATGCCAGGTTCGTCCATCCGGCCAGCACCAGCAATGGCCACAGAAGGACACCCCGCCACTGGGCGACGCAAACGGCCATCACCGCCACCATGATGGAAATCCCGAAAAGCAAGGGAAGGGGAAGTGGCGCGCAATCCGCAATCAACAGGCCGGAAATGTACAACAACGCCGCGATGCCGAGCGGTTGTTTCATTGGATGCCGGTCTTGTATCCGCTCACTATCGTGTTGTCACGATGAAATTACCGGGCCAGTCTCAAACCTCAATACGTATCGGATAGGTAAAAGATTGCAAATGGTGAATTAATTCTAGTGCGTTTTGACTCGAACACATGGCTGCCATCGCCAGGAAAGACTTCCGACTCAAACTCCAGTTTGCCGTCAATTCCGATCATCCCATCCACACCGGGATGTGGCCTTCGAGGTCATGGCCAGCGCCATCACGGCTGAATATTTTCGGATAACCTATATTTTTCGGGTGGCGGCCCGATTGGGCACAGACAGGCTGTCGAACTCATGGCCAAGACCCGAAGAAAAGGATCAACATCCCTCAAGCGATCATGGGAGACGCGCCACTCCGTTGCGGAGCATCCCACCTTCAACACGAATCACATCGTAAGGATTGAGAGGCAACTCCAAAGTGGCCAATAGCTCCTTGACTGCGGTGACGCGGGTCGCTACTAACGGACTTTAGCAATCGTTGTTCAGGTGGCCGGATCGAAAACCGATCACCGTTCGCTGTGGGGGAGGATTGGGGGTGGCGTCAATTCAGGTTGCTGACTCGAAGGCAAGCACCGGTTTATCTGCCAAACCATGAAACGCTCCAAGAATTCCACGTTCGCAACGGCGGCGCTTTTGGCTCTGAGTTTCGGCCAAGCGACCGTGATGATGCCAGAATTGATGGCTCAATCAAATCCCGGCGACGATGCGCTGGTTGCAGCCTACGGGTTCAATGATGGCAGCGGCTCTACGGCAGCCGACCTTTCCGGCCATTTGCTCACCGGGATACTCAATGGAGCAACATGGACCACGAATGGACGTTTCAGCGGAGCGATTTCCTTCGATGGAATCAACGACTGGGTGACGGTCAACAGTTCGTCTCTGTTGAACCTGACCACCGGCATGACGGTGCAGGCGTGGGTCTATCCGACCGCAGTCAGCGATTGGAGGACGGTAGCGTTGAAAGAAACTTCGGCGGGCCTGTCCTACGCTCTCTATGCCAACGAACCTGGTTCGAGGCCGTCCGTTTACATTAGTTTTGGAGGGAGCGACATCGGCACCAACGGAACGGCGCAAGTTCCGGTCAACACATGGACCCATCTGGCGGCGACTTACAACGGACAGACCATGAGGCTCTACGTAAATGGAAGCCTCGTGCGCAGCCGAAACGCTTCAGGTTCACTCGTGGCCTCATCCAGTCCTCTGCGAATCGGCGGCAATCAGCCGTGGGGTGAGTTTTTCGCCGGAAGAATTGACGAGGTGCGCATCCACAATCGCGCACTGACGCAGACCGAAATCCAGTCACTGATGACCACGCCGGTCGAACTGCCAGCCGGCTTCCAGATCATCGTTTATAACAATCCGGTCAAGATCGGGCGCTCGGATTCCGGCATATTCAATCTGGGAGTCGCGCCCAGCGGCGGTTTCACCGACGCGGTCTTTCCCAGTGTGTCGGGATTGCCGCCGGACACGACGGCTGTTTTTGAAACGCCGGAAGGTCCGCCGC
>DAOLDN010000251.1:0-5864 GCA_035327385.1 Verrucomicrobiota bacterium
GTTGCCGCGTTGTCTCGAACGGTCGCTGCGCGCGGTCGTGAACGATCGCCCTTGCGAACCGCCGCGATTCCCGTTCGTTGCCGAATTCCCAGAAAATCTTTGCCAGTTCGTCAGCGTCCGCCGCGTTGACCAGTTGCGCGGCTGTCAACTGCTGTCGCACGTCCATCCGCATGTCCAACGGTCCGTCCTGCTGAAAACTGAATCCGCGCGCGGCCTCGTCCAGTTGCGGCGAACTCACGCCGAGGTCCAGCAACACGCCGTCGCAACTGCCGTGCGGCACCCAGTCCGCCAAACCGTCAAAATTTCCACGACGCAATTCAAAACGCCCCGCGTAGCGCGCCAGCCTGGCGGTCGCCACCTCAATCGCGACGCCATCGCGATCGCACCCATACAGCCATCCAGTCGGAGAACTCGCGTCCAGTATGGCCGCTGCGTGTCCAGCCCCACCGAGCGTCCCGTCGGCGTAACGCCCGCCCGGCTTCGGCCTCAACGCGTCCAGAGCCTCCACCATCATCACCGGTTTGTGATCGAAGTCTGGCACTGCGCATCGGCTCCTCTTGAGTTCACGGGGTTGTTTCCGTTCCGAACACGCGCGTGGCCAGCCTGTCCCACGCGCCTTCCTGCGTGGATCGTTTTGTCTGAGTTTCCCGGCCCGCCGCGACGATTTCTATGTCGGCGTCGCTCAAATCGTTTCTCATCACCCGCACCCGGTCCAACGAAAGCTCCGCTTGGACGGCGGGTTTGCCGAATCTCGGAATTGCCGCCTTCACCCGCGGGCCGCGACGCGCGAGGAGTTTCACCGGATTGAGTTTTGCGGTGAGAGCGGCCAGCGAGAGCAGCGCGCTGGAGATTTTTTTTGCAATGGGCAGGCGTGCCGCGACCGATTCGAAACTGACGCCGGTCGCGGCGCGCACGCCGGAATCCGCCGCCTGGGTGGTCAGGCGATTGGCGGATGTTGCTGGGGTTACCGTCGCCACACACACGTCCTTTTCCGTCGTGCGGACGAACGGATTTTTTGGCGAGATGAATCTGGGAAGGAACACGCGGGGGTCGGCTTTGTAGCGCGCAACGCTGCCGGCTCCAGCCACACTCTTTCCCGCTGCGAGTAGTTTTCCAAAGCTCATACAAGTTACTCCATCAATTTGAAAGCTTCCTGCGCCAGCACTTCGTCGGACATCTGCACCTTCATGTAGGACTCGGGATTCCAGATTTCGAACTGGTCCAGCAGTCCCACGAGCATCGCCTCGGATTTGACGCCAACGGCCTTCGCCATTTCCTCTGGCAGACAAATGCGACCGGACTTGTCCACGATCACCTGCGAGGATTTACTGCCGATGAGGCGCTTCAAAATTGTTTTATTGGGATCGCTATTGGGCATCGCCGCGAGGGACGCGAGCAGTTCCGACATTTTCTTCGGGGGAAGAACTCTCAGGCACGGACCTTCTTTGTCCTTTGACCAGACAATCAACGTGAACTCAACCGAGCCATCGGAAGGCAACCACTTGGCGGGAATCTGCACGCGGCGCTTGTCATCCACACCATGGCGAAACAGCGCGTTGTAACAGATTGATTCAGTTGATGAATTCTCCGACATCTTATCCACCGTGGTCTGCGCACAGCATTTTCCCCCACGACGCCCCATGTTTAACCATTATACCCCACTCCGTGTCAACTAGAATCCATTTGATTATTCAAAACTTATTCACAAGCCCGGACGCGCTATAAACGAGGTGATTGGGAGCGACAAAAAAGCCCCACAGGTTGTAGCCTGTGAGGCTGTAGCAACAATCGAGTTTTGATTGTCAGTCGAGGACGGCGATCTTCCGCGGTTTCACCTGTTCGGACTTGGGCAGGGTCAGTGTCAGCACTCCTTGGTTGACCTTTGCGGAAATTCGCGCCGTATCAACGGCTGGGTCCAACTCGAAAACGCGGCGATAATCTGCGGCATGGCGCTCGCGGAAGATCGCTTCGCCTTCGGGAGTTTCGCGGTTGCGATGGCCGGTGATCGTGATCTCATTGCCTTCGAGCGTGATTTCCAAGCCGTCCTTGTTCACGCCCGGCATTTCAGCCTCGAGCACGTAGCCGTCCTTCACCTCGAAGATGTTGACAACTGGAGCGACGAAATCCGCCACTTCGCGCTCCACATTTCTGGTGGGTTCTTTTTGCACGGTAGTTTTCATTTTGAATTGGTTTTTGTGGTAATCGGTTTTGCGAGCACCGCGACGGGAGAATTCCGGTCGCGATGCCTCGCGGTCAGTTCACGCTCACGTCAATGTGTTTGGGTTTGGCTTCCTCGGTCTTCGGAAGCGCGATGGTCAGGACGCCGTCTTTGTATTGCGCATTGACCTTGTCGGCAGCCACCGGCGCGGGCAGTGCTACGGTGCGCTGGAATCGTCCGACATACCGCTCGGAGCGATACACTTCGGCATCCTCGTGCTTGGATTCGGCCTTTCGCTCGCCGGAGATGCTCAACATTCCGTCGTGGAGCGACACGTCAATGTCCTCCTTCTTCATGCCAGGAAGTTCGGCTTTGACCGTGAAGGCGTCCTTGCCTTCGAACACGTCAATCGCCGGTGTCCATCCACTGAGGAGGTTTTGCGTGCGCAACAGCCCTGCCAGAGGGGCTTCAAATAGACGATCAATCTCATCCCGCAGATCGGACAACCGGTCAAAAGTTGGCCACTGCGTCACTGTTGGAGTTTGCCATCGAATCAGATTCATAGTTTGTCCTTTCGTTGTTGGTTGAACGTTTACACGATTCATTTAGCTTTTGAAATGCCAGACCAGATAAACATCCATAACATTCACATAATCAATACTTTACAAATACATGCGGAATCTAAAGCTCATTACAAGATGAGCAACTATGACCCAATTTCAAGCGCACAACAAACGCCACTTGCGCCAATATTGCATTACACTCTGCTACCGCCATCAATCCATTTCCGGCGAGATGGAAATCCGAAGGTTGAAATACGAAGGCCGAAAGGAATTCGAACACCGAATCACGAATAACCCGAACAAAAAAAAGCCCGCGCAGTTTTGCGCGGGCTTGAAGACTGGTGAGACGGTTTACTTCGATTCGGTCTTGGTATCGTTACCGGGCGCAGCCGGCGTTTCAGTTGTTGCAGGCGCTTCGACGGGAGCGACTGCTTCCACCCATTCAAGGATGGCCCGCTGGCCAGCGTCTCCCTGGCGATTGTCCAGACGGATGATGCGGGTGTAACCGCCGTTGCGTTCCTTGAATACCGGAGCGATTTCGTCGAACAGAATGCGGACGACATCCTCGTTCTTTCGCCACTTCAGGCGTTGCTGTTTCGTTTGCTGCTGAGGTTTGCGGGCGGTGGTGTGCAAACGGGCGGCAGCGAGGCGGCGCGCGTTGAGCGTGCCCTCCTTGCCGAGGATCACAATTTTCTCCGCCACGGAGCGCGCGGCCTTGGCTTTTGCGAGGGTGGTGGTGACCTGTTTGTGTTTGATGAGGCTGCAAACCAAGTTCGCCAGCATCGCGTTGCGGTGCGAGGCTGTCCTGCCCAGTTTGGCGGTTCGCTTGAGATGTCGCATAGGTTTCCCTTACTGAGGCTTTGCCTCTTCTTTCGGGCCGTCGAGCAGACCGGATTCGAAGGTCATGCCGAGGCTGAGGCCGAGCGCGGTGAGTTTGTCTTTGATTTCGTTGAGCGACTTCTTTCCGAAGTTGCGGTATTTGAGCATTTCCTGCTCGGTCTTCATGGCCAACTGACCGACGGTGGTGATGTTGGCGTTGTTGAGGCAGTTGGCGGCGCGGACACTCAACTCGATTTCGTTGACGCTCATGTTGAGGAGCTTCTTCATTTTGGACTTCTCCTCGTCCTGCTTATCAATGGCCTCCTCGAATTCCACCGCGTTCTTGTCGTAACCAACGAACACGTCGAGGTGATGCTGCAAAATGGCCGATGCCTGCGTCAATGCGTCGTCGGGCGTGATGCGGCCGTCCGTCCAAATCTCGACGATCAGCCGGTCGTAGTCGGTCCGTTGTCCGACGCGCGCGTTCTCGACCGCGTAACGGACGCGATGCACGGGCGAGAACAGCGAGTCAATCGCAACAATGCCGATGGCCTGGCCGGGCCGCTTGTTCTCGTCGCCGGGACAAAAACCGCGACCCACTTTCACGGTCAGTTCCATCTCAAATTTCTTTTTCTTGTCCAGCGTGCAGATGTGCTGGCTGGGGTTGACCAGTTCTACGTTCTGGTTGAGCGCGATGTCCGCACCGGTGACAGCACCATCCTTGTTCACGGACAGCAACAGCACCTGCTCGTCGCGGGAGTGCGCCTTGAACTTGAGTTTCTTGAGATTGAGAACGATGTCGGTGACGTCTTCCACGACACCGTCAACGGTGGCGAACTCGTGCATCGCTCCGTCAATCTTGATGGAGGTGATGGCCGCGCCTTCGAGCGAGGACAACAGCACGCGGCGCAGGGAGTTGCCGATGGTGTGGCCGTAACCGGTTTCAAACGGTTCGGCGATGAACTTGCCGTAAGTTTCAGTGGAGGTTGACTCATCCTTGGTCAACCGCTTGGGCATTTCGAATCGTCCGAGACGTACTGGCATGGTTTCCTTTCAACAATTTTAATCTGACTTCGCAGCCGTTATTCCCGACGGCCGGCAAAGTCCGTATAATTGTTTTTTGTTCCGCAGGGCGGAACGGGGTTTGTTACTAGCGGGAATAAAATTCGACGACGGCCTGTTCGTTGGCGATGGGATTGATCTCATCGCGCGTCGGGATGCGCATCACGACGCCCTTGAACTCGTCCTTGCTCAACGAGAGCCAGTCCGGAACGGAACGGCTTGTGGACAATTCCAGGTTCTTGGTCGCCAACTGGCGCGAGACGTTGGTGTTCTTGACTTCGATGACGTCGCTGACCCGCAGCGCGTAGGAAGGCACATTGACCTTGCGTCCGTTGACCGTCACGTGACCGTGCGAAACCATCTGACGCGCGGCGGCGCGGGTGGTCGCAAAACCGAGGTGATAGACGACGTTGTCCAGGCGAGTTTCGAGAATCTGCAGCATCTGCTCGCCAGTAACGCCACGACGGCGCAACGCCTTTTCGTAAACGCCGCGAAACTGGCGTTCCATCAGGCCGTAGTAATAGCGGAGCTTCTGTTTCTCGATCAGCCCCATGCCGTAGTCTGTGACTTTGCGGCGGGACTTGGGGCCGTGGACGCCGGGACCGTAATTGCGGCGCTCCAGATATTTCGTGGGGCCAAAAACCGGGAGTCCGAACCGGCGGCTGATGCGAACGCGAGGACCTGTGTAACGAGCCATATTATGATTTCAAATTTGAAATTTGAGATTTGAGATTCACTAGACGCGGCGCTTTTTGCGCGGACGGCAACCGTTGTGCGGGACAGGCGTCACGTCCTTGATGGAGCTGATTTCCAATCCGATCGCCTGCAGGGCGCGGATGGCGGATTCGCGGCCCGATCCCGGGCCTTTGACGCGGATTTCAACTTCCTTCATGCCGTGAGACATGGCCTGACGCGCGGCGTCCTGTGCGACCTGTTGCGCCGCATACGCCGTGCTCTTGCGTGAACCTTTGAATCCCACGCGACCGGCGCTGGACCAGCCGATGAGGTTGCCCTGCATGTCGGTGATGGTGACTTGCGTGTTGTTGAACGTGGCCAGAATGTTCGCCACGCCGACGCTGACGTTCTTGGCGTGCTTGGCCTTGATGATTTTCTTTGCAGCCGCGTCTTCACCGAGCAGTTCGGCGGCGGTGGGAGCAGAACCGGCGGCAACAACACCGGCGGGCGTTTTTGCCTTGGGAGCCTCGGCTGCCGCGCCTGCGTCAACTTTCTTGGCTGCCTTTGTTTCGTCAGCCGCCTTGGCT
>DAOLDN010000252.1:0-5832 GCA_035327385.1 Verrucomicrobiota bacterium
TCTTGATGTCGGGCAGGAAGGATTTCGCCCAGTTGCCGCAGTGGAAGAGGACGCATTTGTCGTCGTCGTCCGCGTAGTTGTTGTTCCAGTCCACGAGCGCGGCGGGCGTGCCGCCGGCGAGTTGCATGGCATACATGGTGAGCACGCCCGTGACGTCCACCTCGCAGGCGCTGGGCATGAACTTCTCGCTCATCATGCTCATCAGTGTGCAGACGTTGCAGCCGAAATTCTGCTGCACCGAGGTCCAGCATTGGATGGCGGTGGCGTCGAGGTGATTGGCGTTCATCCAATCGGTGAGCACCACGCCCATCTTGGCCATCTGCACAAGCTTCTCGTTGGGAACTCCCGGAGCAGGAGCATAGCCTTGAATCTCCTTGAGCTTTGATACGACGGATGGGACGGATGCGTCCAATTTGTTGGCTGCACCGATGATCTCGGACAAATCCACCGTGGTGACGGAGATGCCATGGCGCTCCAGAATCTTCTCCGAGTAACGCACCGTGTTAAACGCGCCGGGCCGTGCGCCGACTGCGCCGAGGCGGACGCCACGCAAGCCATTCACCACGCGGCAGACGCCGAGAAACTTTTGCAGGTCGCGCTTGAAGCTGTCGGACGTGGGATGCGAGACGTGCTTGCTGGTGAGCGAAAACTTGATGCCGGCCTGCACGAAGTTGTTGCAGACGGAAATTTTGCCGCAGAAGGAATCGCGGCGGCGCGAAGGCATGAGCTGCTTCGGATCGTCGGGATAGCCTTGGACGAGCACGGGCACGTTGAGACCGGCGAGTTTGAGCGTGTCGGCCACGCCCTTTTCGTCGCCGAAGTTCGGCAGGCAGACGAGGATGCCGTCAATTTCATTCGCGTGCTTCTTGAACAACTCCGCGCACTTACGGGCATCGCTGTGCGTCTCGACGCCGCCGAGTTTGGAGTCGGTTTCGCTGAGTTGAATGGCTTTGATGCCGAGGTCAGAAAAAAGTTTGGCGATGTCCGCGCGAGCTTCGGTGACGAGCGCGTCGGGGAAGAAATCGCGGTTGCCGTAGATGACGCCGAGGGTTGGTATTGTAGTCTTCATAGTCTCAAAGTGGATTCATCATGCGGGATTTGCCGCCGGGTGAGGAGGAGAAAATCATCGTGCAAAGCCCGAGTTAAGTGGCGACTGCCACCCTTTCGCGACGGAGAAGAGATGTGTCCGGCATGGAACCACAGCCGCCAAGCCGGCCGTCTGGTCCTGTCAGGACAGGGAAACAACCGTCGGTTTCACTCTGGTTGCACCGGTTTCAGGCCCAGCGCCCATTCGGTGCCGCCGAGGACATGTGATTGAAACGCCTTGCTGATCTCCGGCGAGTTTTTGCGGTCTTTCAATTCCGGATCGGCGTCAATGATGTCCTCACGGTGGCCCAACGAGGTGTAAAACACACGGCCTTTGCCGTAAGGTTTGCACCAGGAGACGGGAAAATGCCCGGGCGACTTGTTCTGCGGATGCCTGTCGAGGATCAACAGATCCTCGACTTTCGCCGCGTCATAATTCTTGAACTCGTAAATTTCCTCCTGGGTGATGGTCCATGTGTCGCTCAACTGCGCGTTGGCGGGATGTTTTGGATTCTTGTTGATGCACTCGACGCCGACCTGCGGGCCGTGACCTTTGAATTCGCCGCCGAGCATTTCAATGAATTCCGGCCAGCGATGAAAAGTGTCGCTGGCCGCGTGAATGCCGATGAACGCGTGGCCCTCCTTGATCCAATCCAGAAGCCCCTGCGGATCGGGGATTGGCAGTTCACCCGAAGTGCTGGCGAACACGACGCCGTCGTAGTTTTTCAGGTTTTCCGGCGAAAGTTTTTGCAGTTCCACCTTCAAACTTTCCTTCCATGCCGTCTCGGCTTTTTCAAACTCCGCCTTTTCTTCCGGTGTGGCGTCCGTTTTGAGTTTTGGAGGAGCGCCCTTTTCCTGGCGACCGGGCGGCTGTTGGACAAAATCCACCGTGAACGAGCCGCTGTCCTTGCCAAGTTGCGCCAGGACCTTTTCCAGCGTGGGGATGGACGAATGTCGGAATCCCGCCGTGGTGGTGACGACCAGCAGTTTCTTTGGCGCGGCGTTCAAGGTCAACGCGAGCGAAACGACAGCGAGAGTTGCGATCAGTGATTTCATAGATTCAATTCGTTTCAAGGTTCTTCCGCCTGCGGGATTGGCCGGACCCAGATGTTGCGGAACAGAATGGTGTTGTTGTGGTATTGCAGTCCAATGGGCAATTCCGGTTCGTGCGGCGAATACTTCGCCGACTTGCGCCAGTCCGTCGAGCCGCGATACGCCTGATGATTCTGCACCACCACGCCGTTCAAAATCGCGGTGACGTGGGCGGGTGAAACCAGTTTGCCGTCCGCCGAAAAGCGCGGCGCGGTGAACAGGATGTCGTAGGTCTGCCATTCGCCGGGCGCGCGGGCGGCGTTGACCAGCGGCGGTTGTTGCCCATAGATCGCGCCGATGGTGCCGTCCGCGTAAGTCTTGTTCTCGTAATTGTCCAGCAACTGCACCTCGTAGCGGCCGCCCATGAAGAAAACACCGCTGTTTCCCCTGCCCTGCCCGCTGCCTTTCGCGGGCGCGGGTTGAAGAAATTCAAGGTGAATCTGTACGTCACCGAAATTCCGCGTCGTCTCGATGTCGCCCTTGGCGGCGATCATCGTCCCGTTTTCGACAATCCATTGGGCAGGGCCGCCCGTTTTCCTGTCGCGCCATTGCGAAAGGTCTTTTCCATCGAACAACACCACGGCATCGCCGGGCGGCGTGGCGTTCTGGCTGAAGCCGCCGACGCTCACGACGGGCGGCTGCGGGCGTGCCGGGTCGTGGACATGCCACTTCCCACCCGGCTGCATGGGCGTGTCTTGAAATCCCGCAACGCCATCAATGACGATTTCGACCGGCTTTGGCGGAGGCGGATTGGTCTGTGACATGCAACCAAGTTGCGATGCAACGGAGATCAAAGCGATGGAAATGTGTGTCTTCATGGTGGTCAGAGTTTCGGGAATTTTGTCCAGCGGCCAGCAGCAGCGGATTTGACGGCACATTCAATCAAAGCCATTCCTTCGACACCATCCTCCACCGTTGGAAAGTCAAACTTCCCGTAGCTTCCCTTGTCACCGGTGCGAATGGCCGCCGCCACTTCCAGATACACGTTCGCGAACGCCTCAATGAACGCTTCGGGATGGCCGAACGGCAGGCGCGTGAACTTCTTGGCCACGTCACTGACGTAGTCGTTTCCTCGTCGGAGGATGCGGGCGGGTTCTCCCTCCGGGACAAACTTCAATTCGTTCGGGTGCTCCTGATACCAGGCGAGCGAACCTTTCGTTCCATAGACGCGGATGCTGAGATTGTTCTCTTCGCCGCAGGAAATCTGCGATGCGAAAAGGATGCCTTTCGCGCCGCCCTTGAAGCGGATGAGCAGGTTGGCATCGTCGTCGAGAGGCCGTCCCGGAATAAACGTACTGATCTCTGCGCAAAGCGATTCAATTTCCAGGCCGGTGATGTAGCGCACCAGATTCCCGGCATGAATGCCGATGTCGCCGATGCAGTTCGAAGCGCCGGCGATTTTCGGGTCCATGCGCCAGTTGGAGATCTTGCCGCCGTCCTTTTCCGAAAGCGCACCGAGGGCATAGCCTTGCGGATACTCGGCCACGACTTTCAGGATGCGCCCGAGCTTGCCCGTCCGCGCCATCTCTCGCGCCTGTTTTACCATCGGATAGCCAGTGTAATTATGGGTGAGGGCGAATATTTTGCCGGTGCGCTTCACGATGGAGCGGATTTTCTTCGCCTCGTTCAGGTTGAAAGCCAGCGGTTTCTCGCAGACGACGTGAAAGCCGGATTCCAGGAATGTTTTGGCAACTGCAAAGTGCGTGTTGTTGCGCGTGACAATGCTGACGAAGTCAATGCGTTCATCTGCCGGCAACGCGGCTTCCCGCGTCGCCATCTCCTCGTAGGACGCGTAAACGCGGCGTGGATCCAGGCAGAGGTCCTGGCCGGAGGCTTTGGACTTTTTGGGGTCGGCAGAAAAGCAACCGGCGACAAGTTCAATTTTTCCATCAAGCGCCGCAGCCATGCGATGCACGCCGCCAATGAACGCGCCGCGTCCACCACCGACCATGCCCATTCGGATTTTGCGATTAAGACTCATAGTTTAGGAATGTTGTTAGATGATCAGCACTTGACCGGCTTCCCAGTGCGCGCCGAATTGTATGCCGCATCAATGATGCGCATGAGCGACAGCGCCTGATCGGGCGTGTTGAGCGGGGCCGCTTTGCGTTCCAATGTATGAACGAAATTGGCAGCCGAAGCGATGCGGCCCATCGTCTCATCCGGCGTCACGACGATGGTGCGGTTGACCGAGCGTCCGTTTTCCTGAACGTAAAGTTCGGAAACGTCCGTTGCCGTTGCATCCATTCCGTCAACGCCAAACAGCCGTTGCACCAGACCGCCGGCTTTTGTTCCCTGAAAGGTCACCGAAACTTCCTCGCGCTTCACCATTTCAGCCCAGGAAACTTGCAGCGAAATCACCTGGCCGGTCTTGAAAGTCACGAAGCCGTGACAGGCGCTTTCAACGTCTGTCGTCCCCTTGATCACATCGGGAATGCCCCACGGGCCTTTGAAGGATTTGTCCTTGATGAAATCGTTGAACGTCTGCGCCAGCACCCAGTCCGGCTCCGGATAACCCATGAAATAGAGCGCAAGATCCACCATGTGCAGCAAATCAATGAGAGGACCGCCACCTGACACCGCCTTGGTGGTGAACCAGCCTCCAAAGCCGGGTATGCCCGTGCGACGAATCCATCTGGCCTGTGCTGAATTGATGCGTCCCACCTGGCCCATGTTGATGTAACCCATCATAGCGCAGGCTTCCGGACGCGCGCGGTTGTTGAAGTTGAACATCAGCGTCTTCTTCATCTTCGCAGCGGTCGCGGCCATCGTTTGGACATCGCGCGCATTTGTCGCCGGTGGCTTCTCACAAAACACGTGGCGCCCGGCTCTGAGCGCCTGTAGCGCGACGGGAGCGTGAAACTTGTTCGGCACGATGACCGACACGGCGTCAAGTTCCGGGCATGACCGTAGCATGTCGGCGACATCGCCAAACACCCGGCCAATTTTCTCGCGTTCAGCGGCCTTGCTCGCCGCCGCCTCGTTGACGTCGCAGATGGCGATGATTTCCGCTCCCGCAGATCTGAATCCGGCAGCATGGTATTTCAACATGCCACCTGCACCGACAACGCCTACTTTGATGCTCATACTTGTTTAAGAAAACCCCACTTACTTTTTGTTTCGTGCGAACGCCGCGTCGAAGGCGGCCTGGTTGGGTGTGAAATCCAGTTTGCGGCAGAACGCGCAACTTTCGGTCGCGCCATGAACCCGGTCCATGCGGCCGTCCTCCCATTCCACCGACAACGGGCCGCGATAGCCAACGTCGTTCAACGCCACAATGATTTCCTCGAAATCAATGTCGCCGTGACCGAGCGAGCGAAAATCCCAGAACCGGCGCGGATCAGTGAAATCCGTGTGGCCGCCGAAAACGCCCACCGTGCCGTCGCCGTGCCCCCACCATGCGTCCTTCATGTGCGCATGGAAAATGCGGCAGGTGAATTCGCGGATGAACTTCACGTAATTGACGCCCTGGTAGCCGAGGTGCGACGGATCGTAATTGAATCCGAACCGCGGATGATTCTTCACGGCATCCAGCGCCCGTTTGGCTGAAGCGATGTCGAAGGCAATTTCCGTGGGATGCACTTCCAGCGCGAAATTGACGTTCTCGCGCTCGAACACGTTGAGGATTGGTATCCAGCGCCGCGCGAAATCCTC
>DAOLDN010000253.1:0-5827 GCA_035327385.1 Verrucomicrobiota bacterium
GACGCTGGCGTGATTGCGTCCCCGGCGTATGAGCCATTCGACTCGCTGCATGTTGGCCGCGTCGCTGCCGAGCAAACGGCACTCGTCCATCACCAACATTCCAAGCCGGTCGCAGGCTTCGATCAGTTCCCTCGTCGCGGGATTGTGCGCCGCCCGATACGCGTTGCTGCCCATCTCCTTGAGTCGCGCGATGCGGAAGTATTGCAACCTGTCCGGCAACGCCACGCCCACACCGGCGTGGTCCTGGTGATTGCAAGTGCCCTTGATGACATACGGCTTGCCGTTGAAGATGAAACCCTTGTCCTTGTCGAACGCCATCGTGCGGATGCCGAACTCCGTTTCCTTGCGATCAACAATCTTCCCGCCCGACTCAATCGTGGTGATCAATTTGTAAAGACGCGGCGATTCCGGCGACCACAATTCCCATTGCGCCAGATCGAAACGCGCCGTGGCGTCGCGCGTGGATTTTTCCCGCACGGTCGCAGTTGTGTTGAATTTTCCCACACTGCGCCCAGCTGGATTGATGATTTCGCAATGCACCCTGGCGTCTCCGGCGTTCGTGGAGGCGTTCAGCAGACGGGTTTCGACGACGATTTCCGCCGCGCCTTCAGGCACGTTGTTCTTGAACTTGCTGTAAACGAAAACGCCGTCCGGCGCGATGGCCAGCGGCGCGGTTTTCACAAGCCAGACGTGACGGTAAATTCCCGCGCCTTCGTAGAACCAGCCTTCAAAGTCCGTCGCGTCCACCTTCACTGAGATGAGATTGTTCGTTCCGTAATTGACCACGTCGGTGATGTCGAACCGGAAGCTGCTGTAACCGCTTTCGTTCCGGCCCACATACCAGCCATTGATGAAGACCTGTGTGTCGCGGAACGCGCCGTCGAACTCCAGCCAGATGCGTTTGCCATCGTCCGATTTGGGCAGTGTGAACTGCCGCCGATACCACGCCACGCTGTTGGATTCAAAACCGCGTCCCAGCGCCTTGAAACCGTGCGAGCCTTCGGCGCTCTTGTCGAACGGCTGCTCAATCGCCCAATCGTGCGGCAAATCAACCGTGCGCCACGCCGCGTCACTGAATGACGTGCTGGCCGGACCGCTGCCCGTGCCGGCTTTGGCGAGGTTCTGGGCGATGCCCCATTTGTTGCCCAGATGAAATTTCCAGCCGAAGTCCAGGGACACACGCTCGCGCGCAGAATCGGCTTCAGCCCCGCGGCCGGTTTGCGCGGCCAGCATTGCGGCCACTGACAATGCGAATCCCATGCGGACAATGGATGCGTTCATGCTTGAATGGTGATCGGTCATTAATGGTGATTGGCCCGGACAGAGTAACCGACGCAGTGTGTTGTTGAGAGTCATGTGTTTCAATGACGTTCCACGGCCGGACCGCATGCCGAGGACAATTTTCTTGAAATCCCGGCGCAACCGGCGAACGTTGGCGCAGGATGCAAGACAGCGCGACAGCCTATCACGTCATTCGCGGCACGCTCATCCTCATGGTCACGCTCGCCATCTTCGGCTGGCTGCTCTTCAAGGCCCTCAAACGCAGCGAAGACCCGCCAAAACTGCTCTTCAAATGGGTCGTCACTTTCTTCGTCCTTGGCGCGGTCGTTTTCCTCAGCTCCGGCCCGGTGTCGCCGGCGCTCGTTCCCGTGGTGCTGGTCGCCGCCGCGTGCATCACCATCCTTTGGGGCGCAAGCATCGGTGCGCTCATCGCAAAACCCTTCACCATGATCTATGACGGCGGCAACGAGGAAATCGAGCCGCGCCCGTTCTATTCCATCGCCGAGGCACAGCGCAAACGCGGCAACTTCACCGCGGCCATCGCCCACATCCGTTCGCAACTGGACAAATTCCCGACCGATTACCAGGGCCAAATGTTGCTCGCCGAAATACAGGCCGAAAACATGGACGACCTGCCGGGAGCGGAAATCACCATCCAACGTTTGCTCGAACAACCCGGTCACACCCATCGCAACCTCGCCGACGCGCTGAACCGCATCGCCGACTGGCACTTGAAACTCGACCGCGACCGTGACGCAGCGCTCGTCGCGTTGCAGGAGATTGTGAACCGTTTCCCCAACTCGGAATTCGCCCTGCGCGCCAATCAGCGCATCGCACACCTTGCCAGTGCCGATCAATTGCTCGAACCCAGCAACCGACAGCCCGTCCACGTGCCGCAGGGCGTCAAATATCCCGGACTGGCCGCGTCCATGGCGCACTTCGTGCCCACGGAAACCGACCCCGAAAAACGCGCCGCCGAATATGTCGCCCACCTCGAACAATTCCCTCTGGACTGGGAAGCGCGCGAAAAACTCGCTGTCATCTACGCCGACCATTTCAAACGCCTCGACTTCGCCGAGGACCAGTTGAACCAGCTCATCGAACAGCCGAACCAGCCCGTGAAGGACGTCGCCCGCTGGCTCAATCTTCTGGCCGATTTACAGGTGCGACACGGCGCGGGTTACGACGCGGCCCGCGACACGCTGGCGCGGATCGTGGAACGTTTCCCCAACCTTGCGGCGGCCGAACTGGCGCGCAACCGGATGGAATTGCTGAAACTGGAACTGAAAGCCCTGGAAAAATCCCAGCCGGTGAAAATGGGGAATTACGAACAAAACATCGGCTTGAAACAGGATTCAGCCGGCTACAAACCTCGCCCCATCCGATGGTGATGCCGCCAGCGATGGCCGGACGGGCGTGACGTTTCGGCGTCGGCCCTGTCCAAACGGGTGTGGAAACTCTTGTGAGTGAATCGGGTGTGCAACTACGGCAGCCACTGGTGCTTTCACCGGCGGAGTTCGCGGGGCTTTACCATCAGCACAGCCGCGCGGTCTATTATCTCGCGCTGCGCTACCTTGGCGACCCGCAACGCGCCGAGGACGTCACGCACGATGTCTTCCTCAAGGTCTATCGCAAATGGAACGATTTCCGCGGCGAATCCTCGTGGCGCACCTGGCTTTACCGCATCACCATCAACCATTGCCTCAACTACCGCCAAAGTTGGAACGCACGCAACCTCGTCACCAACGCCGATGACGCCGTCTGGGAAAACGCGGCGGCGCGAACCGAGTCCCCATTGCACATTCTGGAGGCCAAGGAACTCGGCCAGCACATCCAAAAGACGCTCGACTCGCTTTCCGATGAATACCGCCTGTTGCTGCTGCTGGTCGCCGACGAGGAATTGAGCTACGACGAAATCGCCACGTTGACCAGCCAGTCCACCGACGCCGTTCGCGGCAAACTGCATCGCGCCAGAAAAGCCTTCGCCGCCCGCTTTCACCAAACCGACTGAGGTCCACCATGAAACGTCAAACCAAACTTTCGTCCGAAGAACAGCAGCACGCCACGGAAACCAAGGCGCAACAGTCGTCCACGGTCCAATTCGCGACCGTGGAAGAGGCGTTGCGGCACGATGCCGGCCAGACCGACGTTCCACCCGCTGTCGCAGAGCGGCTGGCCCAATCCATCCGCAACCTCCCGCCACCGGAACGTTCCTGGTGGAAACGCATTTTGGGCCGATGACCGATTCGCAAAGCGACCGCCAGAATGAAAAGCGTTGAAACAACCATTCCGTTCCAACCTGCGACGGATCGTCATGGACCGCGGGTGCAGGCTCAACGCGCCGCCGCTTTTGCAGTCCAGACTCCACGTTCCCGCGCCGCCGTTGCGAAAGAAAGGGCAGCCATCGCCAGTGACATGCTGGAGGATTGCCACTTTTGTGCGCATCACTGCGGAGTCAACCGACTTCACGGACCAGCGGGCCTGTGCCACGCCGGGCACGAGACAAGATTCTTCAGCGCACAGGCGGAAGTCTCGGACGAACTGGAATTGATTCCGACGTTCGCAATCGCTCTCAGCGGCTGCGACATGCGGTGCGATTTCTGCATCACGGGCCGGTCCAGTTGGAATCCGCAGGCGGGGGAAACGCTGGACGTTGACGCGATGGCCCGGCGCGCAATCCGGGCACTGGCCCGGGGCGCACGCACCATCATGGTTCTCGGTGGAGAGCCGACCATCCATCTTCATGCCGCGCTCCAACTGGTGGCCGCAATGCCCGACACTGCAAAACTGGTCTGGAAAACCAACGCGCATTGTTCCGCTGACGCGCGGCGGCTGCTCGACGGCATGTTCGACGTGTGGCTGGCGGATTTCAAATTCGGCAACGACGATTGCGCCCGGCGACTGGCGAAGGTTTCCAATTACGTCGCCATCGTTCGCGAAAATCTGCTTTGGGCGAACGAACACAGCGAACTCATCGTCCGCCATCTTCTCATGCCCGGCCATGTCGAATGTTGCTGGCGGCCCGTGGCTCAATGGCTGGCGCAGAGTCTGCCGGGAGTGAAAGTGAATCTGCGCTCCGGCTTCTGGCCCGGGTGGCACTCGGCACGACACGCTGAATTGTTCGGCTCTGTTCGCGATGACGATGCTCGTCGCGCACTGGACATCGCGCAAGACTGCGGATTGAATCTCATTCCATGAATCCACGCCGACAACACAAACTGGAGCGCCGGTCTCCGACCCGGCGTTTTGATGGAGCTTCGTTGGAAACGCGCCGGGTCGGAGACCGGCGCTCCGATGTTTCGTCCAGCGAACTGCTGATTCTCCCCGACGGTCGGATTCTGGTTCACAACCTCACGCCTGAATTTGCCGGCCTGCTGCACGAATTGAATCCCGCCGCGGAACAAATTGCTCCGCGCTCAGGCCGCTTGACACAACACGTCCACCCTCCGCAGTCGGCCTGCCACGGAGGACGGGCAACACGCAACACGCCTTCCCATGACCTTTCAGACTGAAATCGAGACGCTCATCCGCGCCCGCTACCCGATTCTCTACATCATTTCCAGCGAGGAGATGCGCGTTCAACGGCTTGTGGAGGACATCGCCAAGAAGCGACAGAAGAAAGTTTTCGAGTGGAGTTACAGCACCGGCATCGTGCCGGCGGGCACATCCATCCAGTCCCAGAAACATCGCAGTGCCGCCACCAAGGACCCGTTGATGGCGCTGGACCAGGTCATCGAGCAGGTCGAGCCGGCCATTTTCATCTTCAAGGATTTTCATCCGTTCCTGACCAAAAACAATTTCGCCATCACCCGCAAACTCAAGGAAATCGCGCTGCACCTGAAGAACAGTTTCAAGACCATCGTGCTCGTTTCGCCCGTGTTGGAAATCCCGACGGAGCTGGAAAAGGAGATCACGGTGCTGAATTATCCGCTGCCCTCGCGCGACGACTTGTCCGCGTTGCTGGACAAGATCATCGCCGACGTGAAGCAGTTCCGGCAGGTGAAGATTGACCTGGATGACGCCGGTCGCGAGCGGTTGTTGCAGGCGGCGCTGGGATTGACCTTGGGCGAGGCGGAAAACGTTTTCGCAAAAATCATCGTCAAGGACGAGCGATTGAGCGGCGACGACGTGAATGAGGTGTTCGCCGAGAAACAACAGATCATCCGCAAGAGCGGATTGCTGGAGTATTACGCCACGAACGAAAGTTTCACCAACGTCGGCGGCCTTTCGGTGCTGAAGGAATGGCTGTCCAAGCGCGTGGTGGCGTTCACCGCCGAGGCGCGGGCGTTCGGACTGCCCGCGCCCAAGGGCATTCTCATGCTCGGCGTTCAAGGTTGCGGCAAGAGTCTTTGCGCCAAAGCCGTGTCGAATCTCTGGCAACTGCCGCTGTTGCGCTTCGACATGGGCCGCATGTTCGGAAGCCTCGTGGGGTCGTCGGAAGAAAACGTGCGCCGCGCCATCGCCGTGGCCGAGTCGGTTGCGCCGGCGATCCTGTGGGTGGACGAGATAGACAAGGCATTTGCCGGCTCGCAGGGTTCGGGCGCAA
>DAOLDN010000254.1:0-5818 GCA_035327385.1 Verrucomicrobiota bacterium
CCCGCCAGTCCGCGCCGGAGGCTTCGATTTCCGCTTCCGCCGCGAGCGCGCCCTTGGCGAGTTTGCCCCAGATGTCGATTTCCCAATTCACGCCCGCGCCGAGTTGATAACTTTCCGAGCTTTGTGACGGGCCGGAACCGGAATCCTGCAACTCAAACGACGCGCCGGCGTTGATGCCAAGCGTCGGCAGGCGGCGGCTGTCGGCCACCGAAGCCAACGCCCGCGCGCGCTCCACGCGTCCGGCGGCGACGCGCAGATCGAAGTTGTTGGTGAGGGCCAGCTCGATGAGGCTGGTTAGTTCGGTATCGCCGAATTCCGCCCACCAGTCCGTGCGCAACGAGGCGAGTTCATTCGTGTTCGCCGGGCTGGTCCATGCGGATGCGACGGGCGCGTCCGGACGTTCGTAGTCGGGACCGGCGAGGTGGGAACAGCCGGCGGTCAGCAATCCGCAGGCGGCGAGCAGGGAGAAAATTCGCTTCATGATGCTTTCACCTTGAAGAATGCGGCATACAACACGGGAACCACGACCAGCGTGAGCACGGCCGCGAAGGAAAGTCCGAACATGATAACCACGGCCAGACCCTGGAAGAACACATCGGTGAGCAGGGGAACCAACCCGAGCACCGTGGTCACGGCCGCCATCAGCACCGGCCGCGTGCGATCGATGGTGGAATCGATGATTGCCTGCAGGGCGGGTTTGCCGCTGCGCATTTCGAGATCCATTTGATCGATGAGCACCACCGAGTTTTTGATCAACATGCCGGCGAGACTGAGGAAGCCCAGCGTGGCCATGAAGTCGAACGCCGCTTTCGTGATCAGCAACCCGGCCGCCACACCGACAACCGCCAGCGGCACGGTGAGGAAAATGATCGCCGCTTGCTTGAACGCATTAAACAGCATCACGATCAGCACGACCATGATGAGGAAGGTCAGCGGCATAGTGCTGGCGATGCCGGCGTTGGCGTTGGTGGAATCCTCATACTCGCCGCCCCACGCCAGCTTGTAGCCTTCGGGAAGCGGGATGGCCTCGATGAGCGGGCGCAATTCGTTCAGCAGGGCGATGCTCGGGCCGGACGCGGGATCGCATTGCGCGGTGATTGTGCGCTCGCGGTCGCGCCGCAACACCAGCGCGTTCTCCCACTCCGTCTTCCAGCCGGAAATGAGTTGCTGGAGGGAGATGTTCTCGCCGGTCAACCGGCTGGTCACGGTCACGAGATCAAGCTGATCGCGCTGGTTGCGTTCGATTTCCGGCAGTCGCGCCAGAATGGGAAGGACATCCTCGCCTTCGCGGTAAACGCCCACCCGGCGGCCTTCGCCCGCCACCTCCAGTGTGGCGGCGATTTCCGGACGGGTCACGCCGAGTTGCGCCGCCACTTCGTCGCGAACCACCGCGCGGGTGATGCGGACCGGTTGCCGCCAGTCGTCCTTGATGTTCACGGCGAGCGGGTTCGCCTGCATGATGGCCCGGGCCTGGTTGCACAGGTCGCGCAGGACCAGCGGATCCTCGCCGGAGAATCGCACCTCGATGGCGCTTCCGCCGCCCGGCCCGAGAACGAATTTCCACAGTTTGCATTGCGCGTCGAGGTAGTTCGAGTCGAGTTCAGCGCGGATCGTTTCGATCAACTCCGGGATCTGCTGAAAATCTTTCACCGTGATGAGCAATTGCGCGTAGGCGGCATTGGCGTCCTCCGGCGCGTACACCAGCATGAAGCGAATCGCGCCGCGACCCACCCAGGTGGCGACCGACTCGACACCGTCGAGGTTCATCACGAATTCTTCAAGGTGCCGGGTGTCGCGAAGGGTGCGGTCGATGTGCGTTCCCTGCGGCAGCCAGTAATCGAGGACAAACTGTGGGCGCGCCGATTGCGGGAAGAACGCCGGAGGCACCTTGCCGAATCCGTAGATGCCGAGGACCATCAAGCCGGCCATCACCGCCATCACCAGCTTACGCCGCACCAGCGTGCCGTGCAGGAAGCGGCGATAGAGGCCGGTCATGCGACCCTCCTTCGGCGCGGAGACGCCGGCCTTGGGGGCGCGCAGAAAGTCAACGCACAACAGGGGCGTGACCGTCACGGCAAGTAACCAACTCAGCAGCAGCGAAATGGCGATGACTTGAAACAGTGACTTGCAATATTCGCCGGTCGAGTCGGGCGAAAAGCCGATGGCGGCAAACGCCATAATCGCTACCAGCGTGGCGCCCAGCAGGGGCCAGATGGTTTGTCCGACCACCGCGCCGGCTGCCTTGATGCGATCCTCGCCGCGCCCGATGCGTACAAGAATCCCGTCGGTAATCACGATCGCGTTATCCACCAGCATGCCCAGGGCCACGATCAACGCCCCCAGCGAAATGCGCTGAAGCTCGATGCTCATCGCCTGCATCAGGATGAACGTGCCGCCGACGATCAGCAACAGCACCGCGCCGATGATCAGGCCGCTTCGCAAGCCCATGAAAATCATCAGCACGCCCACCACAATCGCCAGCGCCTGAAAAACGCTGATCACGAATCCGCTCACCGCCGCGCGCACCGTTTCGCCCTGGAAGGAAATCACGTGCAGTTCCATGCCGACCGGGCGGCGTGATTCGAGTTGGTCCAGCCGCGCGCGCACGGCATCGCCCATCGCGACCACGTTGCCGCCCTCTTCGGTGGAAATGCCGAACCCGATCGCGGGTTGTCCATCGATGCGAAGCACGGCGGAGGGCGGCGATTGAACATCGCGGACCAGTGTCGCGACATCGCGCAGCCGGACGGCCGATTCCGCGCCGGCGAGCAGAAGGTCGCCCAGCGCTTCCCACGACGCCGCCGTGCCGCTCAAGGCAATCCGCATGCGCTCATCTCCGGACTGCACCATGCCGGCATTCGCCACGACATTCTGTTGCTGCAGAAGTTGAAAAATGGAGTCGAGGGGAATGCCGAGCTGCCCCAGCTTCGCGCGCGAAATTTCGACCGCGATGATTTCCGGTTGTTCGCCCCAGAACACAATCCGCGCCACCCCCGGCACCGGCAATAATTCCTTGCGTAAAAATTCCGCGTAGTCGGAAAGTTCCTTGTAGGAATATCCGTCGCCGGTGATGGCAAAGAGAATACCGTATTCATCACCGAAGTCATCGTTCACCATCGAAGGCTGGGCGCCGGGAGGAAGGTTTTTCTGCACATCCGCGACCTTGCGGCGAACCTCGTCGTAGATTTGCGGAAGATCGGCTTTGCGGAAGGTGTCCTTGAAATCGGCTTTCACGATGGAAAGACCGGCCTGCGAAACCGAGGTGACTTCCTTCACCTGCCACATACTTTGCAACGCGGATTCGATGACGTCGGTCACTTCCGCCTCGACCTCTTCGGGCGACGCGCCGGGGTAGGGGGTGATCACCGGACAGGTTTTGATGGCGACGCCGGGGTCTTCGAACCGGCCGAGGTTGGGATACACGACCAGCCCGCCGGTCAGTACGAGGACCGACAGCAGGTAGGTGATGACGCGCTTGTGGATGCAGTATTCGGCGATTTGCATGGCGGGCTTACTCGTTTCGCGCGGGTGCGTGGGCCTTCACCAGTTGCCCGTCGAGCAGATGATGCACGCCGGAAATCGCGATCGTGTCACCGGCGGTGAGCCCTTCAAGAATCTGGATGGAACCGCCGCGCGACTCGCCGACGACCACCGGCGTGCGTTGCGCCCGCATGGAAACGGGATCAACGCGCCATACATACAATGACTGTGCATCCGTGGACACCACCGCGCTTTCGGGAATCCATGCGTGGCTTTCGTCTTCCGCCAGTATGCGCAAATCGAGTTGCGCGGACATGCCGGGCAGAATGGCCTGGCCGGCGGGCGGCGCCATCCGGAACACCGTGGCGTAGGTCAACGTGTCGGGCCGCGCCTCGGTGCTGAACTCGTCAAGCTCCAGCGGAAACGTCTGGCCGGGCAGGTGGTCAAACCGCGCCACCATCTGCGTGCGGGCGTTTTTGCCGGCCCGCAAAACGAATGTTTCCGGCACGTCAATCCGGATGCGGAAACTGGATAAATCGTGAATCACCATTACCGCCTGCCGGGGCGCCACCAACTGGTACAGGTCTATCATCGTCGCGGCGATGCGGCCGTCGAACGGGGCGACGAGGGTGGAGGCTGCGATATCTTTTTCGACCTGTTCCTGTTCGGCGCGGGCGGAATCGAAGGCGGCGCGGGCGCGGTCGAGGTCCGCTTGGGCCACCGCCTCCCGGGCAAACAGCCGTTCCATGCGTTTAAAGCTTGCCCGGGCTTCATCGAAACGGGCGCGGCGGGCTTCTGCCGCCAGTTCCAGGTTGCGGGTGTCGATGCGGGCCAACCGGTCGCCCGTCTTCACCTCGTCGCCGGCCGTAACAGGCAATTCGACCAGGACGTCGCCCCGGTCGAATGAAAGCTCGGCCCGGCGGGCGGCCTCGATCCGGCCTGCGGTGGAAAAGACAAACGACGGCGCCTGTTGCGCGACCACCGCAAGTTTGACTGGTCGGGCCACTTCGGCCGGCGCGGTTTCCGGCTGTCGCGAACAACCGGACGCGAACCACGCAACACAGCCCGCCAGTGCGACGGAAGCACATCGAATCGAATTCATCATCACAATCTCCTCAAGACACTTGAAAACATAATTACGTAATTATACTGTATGTGTCAACGAGTTCAACGGGTCACAGCAAATAGATTGGACATCCATATTATGTCGCTAACAAGCCGGATTGTTTTTTGCGTCGCAATAGCCGTCGCCACCGCCGGGTGCGTGGGTCTACGCCAGTACAACCAAACGCCGGAGGAATATATGCGTGTCCTTCACGACGAGGCCACCGGCGCCGAGGCAGACCTGTGTATCATCGAATTTGATGACGAGGGCGAATTCTGGGACAACCGGCAACTGGTCGACACGCTCAAGCTCATTCACCGGCGAAACAGCGAATCCACCCACGGCATCGTGGTGCCGGTGTTCATTCATGGCTGGAAAAACAATGCCGACTGGTCGCGGGAAGATGGCGACCTCCGCCGGATTGCTGATGAGGTCAAGGCTTCAGCGGTACGGCTTGCTTCGCCGGAAAATCCGACGCCGCGGCGGGTGGTGGCCGTGTTCATCGGTTGGCGCGGCGACGCGCTGAAGGGGGCATGGCTGAAGGAGCCTACGTTCTGGAACCGTCTGCTCGCCGCCGATCGCGTGGCATCCTCGATCAACATGAAGGAAGCCCTGACCAAAATCATGTTGACCGCCAAGCAGCGGCCTGACTCGAAGGTCATCATGTACGGCCATTCGATGGGCGGTCGCATTCTGTTTAATGCCATGGCCATGTCGCTGATCAACGTTTCGGTGAGCCGTGAAGCCAAAAACCTCGTCCTTCCGGTTGATCTGGTCATCATGGCCAATCCGGCGGTGCGCGCGGTGGATGTGGCGCGATTCGTGGACATGATGAAGCGTCATGATGTGCGGCTTGTGATGGACAATGACGGCGATGACATGACGCCGGTCAATGGTCCGCTCATCGCTTCGGTCACCTCTGAAGCTGACGGCGCAACCCGGCGCGCGTTTCCATTCGGCCAGAGTTTTGTCCGGATGTTCCGGTCCTACCGCGAAGATGAATCGCCCGTCCGTCCGTCGCAAGGCTGGCTCGCCGCCCACACCGACGGCCACACCGACATGCTGTTAAGCCATCGCGCGAGCGTGGTGGACGGACAGGTTCGCATCGAGCCGGTGCCGGACCGTTACAACGACACGCCTTACTGGGTCATCCGCACCACCGCCGAAATATGCGCGAATCACGGCGACATCAACAATCCGCGCATGAACGAATTGATGATGCAATTGCTGACA
>DAOLDN010000255.1:0-5789 GCA_035327385.1 Verrucomicrobiota bacterium
GTTTCGGGGCTTACGGACCGTCTAAACAGCGATAATCCCAAGCTTTTTTGCCTTATTCTCTCGTTGGTAAACCCGCACGTTGTTTTGATTTATCCAAATAAATACCCGACTCCCGCCGATAATGGCTACGGAGACGGATATACAGTTCTGGACCCTTCTCCTTGGCTGGATCCATTTACTCCTACGATCGATCTTCCGCCAACCATATCCGAAGACCTTTCAACCAAGCCCAGCGTCCAGCAGCAAATCCTTATAGCGATGGCCCAGGGACTCGGGCCGTTGTTAACTGAAGACAAGCAGTTAAATTACATTAATTTCTACGGCCGCTTGATGGTTGCCGTTGACCAGCAGCTTGGTCAGCTTCTTCAAGTGCTCGATCCGGCTGGAGATGGAACTGGCGCGGCGTTGAACGACGCCCTCATCATCCGCACATCCGACCATGGAGAAATGGCGCTCTGTCATGACGGATTGCGGCAAAAAGCTTTTGTCGCGTACGAAGAAGCATTGCGAGTGCCTTTGATCTGGTCGAATCCAGAATTATTCCCCACAGCCAAGAGCACCGATGCGATTGTCGCCAATGTGGATCTGCTCCCCACGTTGTGTGAATTGGTCGGCGTGCCGAACTGGCAGGCAAAAGGATTCAAGGGGGTGAATTACAGCCAGGTGATTCTTGATCCAGACAACAACACCTCTGGAACATCCGTCCAACCTTACGTGCTCTTCACATTTGATGACATCTTCGCAGCACAACCAGAGAGCGGCAGCAATACCAGTGGCATTGTCCCTCCTCCCAATCGTATTCAAGTTGTACGCACACCGGATTACAAGTATGCCCGATATTGGGATGGAAATCTGACTCCTCCAACTCCCGATCAGGGCGAGTTCTATGACCTCACCCCGGGCGGAGGCGACTACTACGCAAATGATGGCATGCCACCCAATACGACGGTGTACAATGCAGCCGGCCCGCTGGAAACCAGGAACCTGTCCGGACTCGGATTTACTCAGCCGGTGGACATCACACCCGCCCAACTCAACGCCTACAACCAATTGGCCGCCATCCTTCAGCAGGAAACCAGCATCGGCGGCCGTTTGTATGGCACACCGTTGAACCCGCCCGCAGCCCCGGAAAATCTCCAGATTCAGGTGGTTCAAACGGACGACGGTGCGATGGTTCAAATCACGTTTGTTTCACGGGAGAACACCAACTATTGGCTCCAGAAATCCACCAATCTGGTTTCATGGGTCAACGTTCCCAACGTGCATTGCGGCGATACTCCTCCCAATTCCCCTGTCATCACGCCGGTCACGGGCAACAACGGCCTCGTCGCCTTGTGTGCCGCCATGGTCGATCCCCAGGCATATTATCGACTCCAATGGGGACCAGTGCCAGCCGCCCTGGTCGCAGAGGACTGATGCCGACCCTGCCGGACACATTCCACGTCATGGCAAAGCCCTCCGGGGCTATCTGCAACCTCGACTGCAAATACTGCTTCTATCTCGACAAAGAATCCATGTTTGCGAGCGGCACGCGCTTTCGCATGAGCGACGAAGTGCTCGAAGCTTACGTGAGACAGCAAATCGAGGCGCAACGCGGGCCTGAGATCCAGTTTGCGTGGCAGGGCGGTGAGCCAACATTGATGGGCGTGGAATTCTTCGAGAAAGCCGCAGATTTCCAACGCAAGTATGCAGGCGGGCGCACGGTGCGAAATGCTTTTCAAACGAATGGAACGCTTCTCGACGATGCCTGGGGCAGGTTTCTCAAGCGCGAGAATTTCCTGGTGGGCGTGAGCATTGACGGCCCTCAAGCGCTGCACGATTCCTACCGCGTGGACAAAGGCGGCAAACCCACCTTCGACCGCGTCATGAACGGGCTGGAGGTGTTGAAGCAGCACAACGTTGACTTCAACACGCTCACAGTGGTTCATCGCGAATCCGCAAGACAGCCTCTGGAAGTGTACCAGTTCCTGAAGGAAATCGGTTCCGGCTTTCTGCAATTCATTCCACTCGTGGACCGGTTGCCTGACGCCGCGTCGGAATCAAAGGGACTCACCCATGCGCCACCACCGAAGCCGGGCACGACTGAATCTCAGGTCACCAGATGGAGCGTTGTGCCTTCTGATTACGGCGAATTCCTCGTAACGATTTTCGACGAATGGGTTCGCCGCGACGTGGGCAAGGTGTTTGTTCAACTTTTCGACGTTTCACTCGGAATCTGGCTTGGACATCCCGCGGGTCTTTGTCTGTTCCGCGAAACGTGCGGCGACGCGGTTGCGTTGGAGCACAACGGCGATGTGTTTTCCTGCGATCACTTTGTGTATCCAGAATACAAACTGGGCAACCTGCTCAACAGCAGCCTTGGCGATCTCGTTCGCGGACCGCAGCAGCGCGCATTTGGCGAGGCCAAGTCCAGCACGCTGCCGGCATACTGCCGCGCCTGCGACGTTCGCTTTGCCTGTAACGGCGAGTGCCCGAAGAATCGCTTCGTTCATACGTCCGACGGCGAACCGGGCCTGAACTACCTTTGTCCCGCTTACAAACGATTCTTTCATCACGTAGAACCTGCCATGCGAGGAATGGCCTGGCTCGTGAGACATCGCCGCGCACCAGCGGAGATCATGACGCTGGGGGTGCCCGCCAGACATCTCCACTCCGAGGCGACAACCGATAGCAAAAGCACAAGCTGATTCCTGTTGTCGCCCGCGACTCAATAGTCAATCTTTGCCTCCGATGCAGGGCTTCAAAATCATATGCACGACCTCCGGGCATGGGCCAGATGATCCCGCCTTGCGGGACCAAATAAATCGTGCCGCCGGACGCCGACGTGGACGTGCTCAAATCATGAAACCGAACTCACTTGTCGGACCGTCTTGCGGCAGATTGCCTGATGAATCCCAACGGGATTCCGTCTCAAAGCCCAGGGTTGCGCGGCACGCGCTACCCTGGGTTACCGTCCCCCAAATAATTGCCAACCGCAACGCGGTTGCGGCTATTACATCTTCGTCTATCACTATCACGCCCTATTGGCCACAACCACGTTGTGGTTGTTTCCCATTCTGCCCGGTAACCCAACGTAGCGGCGTTGCCGCAACGTTGGGCTGGAGGCCGTAATCCCTTTGGGATTGGCTGACAGCGCGGGTTGGCGCATTCTTCTGCCATGCCACAATCCTTGTCCGCCGTTTACATCCATTTGGTTTTCTCCACCAAAGACCGGCGGCCTTTGCTGCGCGACAAACCAACGCGCGAGGCACTGCACGCGTATCTCGGTGGCATTTCCAAACAACTGGAATGCGCACCCATCCAGATCGGCGGCGTGGAGGATCACGTGCATGTGCTGGCGCGGTTCGGTCGCACCATCACACAGGCGGAATGGGTGAAGGAATTGAAACGCGTCTCGAACACTTGGCTCAAGGAACGCGGTCGCGACTTCGCGGACTTTGAATGGCAGGGCGGTTACGCGGTGTTTTCCGTGAGCCAATCAAACCTCGAACAGGTGAAGCAATACATCGCCACGCAGGAGGAGCATCACCAGAAGATGAATTTTCAGGACGAGTTGCGCGTGTTATTGCGCACGCACGGCATGGAATGGGACGAGAAATACGTTTGGGATTGAATCGGTCGGACGATGAATTTGCCACAACCGCGTTGCGGTTGACTCCATTTTCGATTTGCGACCCAAGGTAGCCTCGCAAGCTCGGCAATCTTGGGTAAGCGTCCAACAAACACTCAACCGCAACGCGGTTGCGCCCACCTCGTTTTAGCCTCCCCTCCATCCGCTCTCGTTCCCATCACCCACGTCGTGCGGCTTCGATTTTGGCGACGCCGATCTTGCCCATGTCCATCATCGCGGCGAAGGCGCGTTTGGCTTCAGCGCCGCCGTTGCTGTTATGCAGGTGCGGCTTCGACAACTCTCACGGCGGAGTCTGTTGGCACGACCCGGGCGAGCTTGAATCCAGCCTTGTTGAGCAGCTCTGCGTATTCTTTTCCGGTTCGTTCCTGTCCGCCCGGACCAACGAGCATCATCATGTCGAGGATTTTTCCGGGATGTGGCGTGGTGCCGGGAGGCAACACCATCTCGATCAACAGCAACTCTCCACCTAGGTTCATCGCTTTCCGCCCGTGGCCAAGGATCGTGATGCATTCCTTTGTTAAAAGGAACGGCGGCGTCCCGGGTTCCTGACCATGGAGAAACATGCCGAGTCATTTTCCTCCGCGCGAAATGAGATTTGTCATTCGCTCTGCGCAAGCCGGCAACCACGCGCCGGCCATATTTCCTCTCATTGCCGGAAAAGACTTGTTTTGGCCCCGCTTTCATGGAAGGAGTAACGCCGCTCAACGTCGGCCACTGACGGCGGGAGCGCATCAATTCGCCACCATCCATGAAAGAAAACTGCCGTCACATCGTAGATTCCAAGGCGTTTCAACGATTCATCATCCTCGTCATTCTGGCCGCGGCAGTATTGATCGGATTGGAAACCTCACCCGCTCTGATGGCCCGCCACGGCGACCTGCTCCATCTGCTGGACAAGATCATCCTCGCCATTTTCTCGGTGGAGATCGTCGTCAAGATGGCCGCGCAAGGCAGCCAACCGTGGAGATATTTCCGCGACGGCTGGAACGTGTTTGATTTCATCATCGTGGCGGTTTGTTTTCTGCCGATGGACGGACAGTACGCGGCGGTGCTGCGGCTGGTGCGCATCCTGCGCGTACTGCGGCTCATCAGCGGAGTGCCTCGCCTGCAACTGCTCGTGGGTGCCCTGCTCAAAAGCATCCCCTCCATGGGTTACGTGGGCTTGCTGCTGCTCATCCTGTTCTACATTTACGGCGTGATAGGCCGTTTCCTCTTCGGTGCGGTTGACCCGGTGCATTTCGGCTCGCTCGGCGATTCCATGCTGTCGCTGTTCCGGGTCATCACGCTCGAAGACTGGACAGACCTGATGTACACGCAGATGTTCGGAGCGGGTTACGTGGAAGGCCAGACCGCGCAAATCGACCCCACACCGCACGCGATTGTGTCCATCGTCTATTTCGTGACCTTCATCCTGTTCGGCACGATGATCATGCTCAACCTCTTCATCGGCGTGATCATGAACAGCATGAACGAGGTGCAGATCGAGGCGGAAATCGCCCAACGCGCCAAGCACCGGGAAGAACTCGGCCACGTCACTGTCGCCGATGAACTCGCGAAATTGGAACGCCAGATCGGCGACCTGAAGACCGCGCTGCACACGGCTATCGTGCGGCTGAAAACGGAGAACAAAGAATCGCCTGCATCTACAACAGGGCGGGCGCACCAAATCTGACAAGAGGAGCAGATGCAAGGAAAGAGCTGGATGTCGTGACAACGCACGCTTTCTGCACGGGGAGCACACGCGTCTCGTGCGTGCCCGACGCGCGCCATCGCGCGTCGTCCGTGCATCCAGGCTGGAACGTTGCGCGGTGGCGCGCAGCGGTGCGGTGGACGAGGGCGTTCACCGCCGCACGCGAGGCGCGTGCGTTCCCCGTCTCCTCGTGCGCCGTCCATAACTCCAGGTCCAACATTCGCGCCCTTTTGATGCGCATGAGCTGTCGCAGCAGTGACGTGGAGTTGAGTTAGCCGCCGACTGGGCTAAATTGTCCGCCACATGGACCCGGTCAGTCATACATTGCTTGGAGCGGCCATCGGCTATGCGGCCTTTGGCCGCAAGCTCGGTCGCACGGCGGCGCTGGCGGGCGGACTGGCGGCGTTGCTGCCGGATTCCGATGTGTTCATCCGCAGTGCCACCGACCCTTTGCTGGCGATTGACTAT
>DAOLDN010000256.1:0-5789 GCA_035327385.1 Verrucomicrobiota bacterium
CGGCAGAGGGCTGCCGCACTCCAAGACCTCATGGAGTCTCACCCGCCGTTATCACCGCACCCCGCAAACAACCGATCGCCGCCTTGACACGCGTTAAACGTCATTTACCACAACCGTCGTTCTGCACCGCCTCGACACACTTGAAAAAGTTCAGCACACACGGCACGCGTAACCGGTAATACACGAGCGACCCGCGTTTTTCGTCCGTGAGAATGCCCGCTTCCTTGAGCAGGCTCAGATGCCGCGAGACCGTGGGCATTTCCACGCCGATCATGTCGGTGAGTTCGCGCACACAACGCTCGCCGCGCGCGAGTTCGTCCACGATGAACAAACGGGTGGGATGAGCCAAGGCCTTGATGATTCGGGCCTGACGTTCGTAACGGGCTTGCGCGGTGGCGGTCATAATCGCTGCCTAAACACTTAGCTATTTGGCTAAGTCTGACTCGCCGGGTATTGGCATTCACTCACCGTCCGTTGCCCACCGCATTGGGCTAAACCCGCGTTTCAGAAAGTTTGCGTCCTTTTTCCAGGTTGTTCGTCTTCACAGGCAGAAGCGGTCATTACGACCGGCAAACAACAAACAAAACACCGACCGAACATGAAAACGATGACCTTGGAAGAGGATAAAGTGAAAAGCACGGTGCGCGAACGCTATGGCCGGATCGCCGCCAGCAACGGCGGGTGCGGCTGCGCGCCGACGTGTTGCAGCCCGGAAATTGCCGCGCTGGCAAATGCCGAACACGATCCCAAGGCGATTTCCCAGGGGCTGGGCTATTCGGCAGCGGACACCTACACGGTGCCGGAGGGCGCGAATCTCGGGCTTGGTTGCGGTAATCCACAGGCCATTGCCGCGTTGAAGCCCGGCGAAACCGTGCTCGATCTGGGCAGCGGTGCGGGTTTTGACGCCTTTCTCGCCGCGCGGGCGGTTGGGCCGAAGGGATTCGTCATCGGCGTGGACATGACGCCGGAGATGGTGAGCAAGGCGCGGAAGAATCAGGCCACGGGCGACTACGCGAACGTGGAGTTTCGCATCGGCGAAATCGAGAGCCTGCCCGTGGCGAATGATTCGGTGGATGCGATCATCTCGAACTGCGTCATCAATCTGTCGCCAAACAAGCCCCGCGTGTTTCGCGAGTCATTCCGCGTGTTGAAGCCGGGCGGACGGCTGGCCATTTCGGACGTGGTGGCGCTGGCGGAGATTCCGGCGGAGTTGCGGAAAAATTGGGAACTTTACACCGGTTGCGTGGCAGGCGCTTCGACGATGGCGGAGATCAAGGCCTGGCTGGCGCAGGCCGGATTCACGCAGATTCGCGTTGAGCCAAAAGAGGGAAGCCGCAAGATTATCGGCCAATGGTTTCCCGGGCGGCGCGTCGAGGAGTTTGTGACCTCGGCCACGATTGAAGCGGTAAAGCCCGTATGAAACTGATGAACGGAGTGTTGGAGTGTTGCAATGCTGGAGCATTGAATCCCATTGCTCCACCACTCCACCACTCCATTTTGAAGCCATGAACGCCACGCTCGAACATATCTGGCACGAGTTCGCCGTGAAGCTGGGGCAGTTCATCCGCGCGCGGGTGAACGACCCGGACACGGCGGAAGACATCTTGCAGGACGTCTTCGTGAAAATTCAGGCGCGACTCGATCAACTCAAAGACCCGGCCAAGTTGCAAAGTTGGATTTACCTGATCGCGCGGAACGCCATCATTGATCATTACCGCACGCGCAAGGAAACCGTGGAAGTGCCGGAGACGTTGGTTAGTAACCACGAACCCGAATCCGGGGAGATGGAAGATCTCAAGGCTTCGTTCCGCCGCATGATCTACAGTCTGCCCGAGCCGTATCGCGAAGCGCTGGTGCTGACGGAATTCGACGGCCTTACGCAACAACAACTCGCCGACCGCCTGGGAATTTCCCTCTCCGGCGCGAAGTCCCGCGTCCAGCGCGGGCGCGAGCAATTGAAAGACATGCTGCACCAGTGTTGCTCCTTCGAGTTTGATCGCCGGGGCAAAGTGATTGAGTGCACCCCGCGCGCCAAGGCGAAGTGCCAGGAATGCGAACGGCAATAACCACCAAACGTCCTGCCACCGTTTATTCGGCTGCCGGGATTTAGTTGTTTTTTCAGTCATGCCAGCCATGCGTTGACCGTAAGAATCCGCTTCATATCTCGCCCGTCTGTCGACCATTGCCCCTGGTTGATGCTTTCGGAAGCGCGGCGATGCTGGAGAATTTCGATTGGAGGACAGGAAATTGGTTTTGACATTCGGGGCCGGGGAAATACATTGCCCGCCGCTGGATGGGGTCGTAGCTCAGTTGGTAGAGCACCACAATGGCATTGTGGGGGTCAGGAGTTCGAATCTCCTCGGCTCCACCATCCTAAAGGTCCGTGAACATTGATTTTTCACCAATGTTCACGGGCCTTTTGTTCTGGCGCATCGCCGTGCAGTTTCCATTCGTCGCGGAATGGCGCGCGAGCATTTTCCCGCCGCGACATCACGCGCTCAGTCGACATTTGGCCGGTAAACAGGTTTGCGAACCACCTTAGCCTTTGCGCGCTTCCCGCGAATCTCGATTTCAATTTCACTGCCCGGTCTGGAGAATTCCGGGGGCACATAGCCCATGCCGATGCCGATGCCCAACGACGGGCTTTGCGTGCCGCTGACGACTTCGCCCACTCGCAGTCCGCCGGCCCAGATTGGATAATGAGGCCGGGGCGGCGCGGATTTTTCCGTCGCCCTGAACGCGACGCATTTTTTTTTCACGCCATTTGCCTTTTGCTCCGCGAGAACAGAGCGACCGTTGAAGTCGCCCTTGTCCAGCGCAACAAAGAATCCCAGCCCGGCCTCGATGGGCGTCGTGTTCTCGCTCAGTTCATGTCCGTAAAGCGGATAACAGACCTCCGTCCGCAACGTGTCGCGCGCGCCGAGTCCGCAGGGTTTGATCCCGAAGGGCGAGCCGATGGACAGCACCTTGTCCCAAAGACTCAACACGGCGGCGTCGCCACCCACGATCTCAAATCCGTCCTCGCCCGTGTAACCGGTGCGAGAAACCAGCACGCTGCCGTGCTCGGATTTGAACCCGCCAATCTCGTTCTTTTTCAAATCAGTGGCGTGCGCCACGCGTTCGCAGGACATGGACGGTCCGGCGATGCAATCGTTGATGAACTCCTTCACGCGCGGCCCCTGCACCGCGATGGCGGCGTAATTGTGCGATGCGTCCGTCAACTTGAGTCTCTCGCCCGCTCCAAATGCCTTTTCCTGCGCCTGTAACCAAGCCACGTCCGCGTCAACGCGCGACGCGTTGATGATCAACAAAAACACGCCGTCGGAAAGTTGATACGCGTAAAGGTCGTCCACCACACCGCCGCGTTCGTTGCACATCAGTGTGTATTGGCCGTGTCCGGGCTGGAGTTTCTTGATGTCGTTGGTGAGGACGCGATTGAGAAAATCCGCCGCAGCCGATCCGCTGACGGTCACTTCTCCCATGTGCGAAATGTCGAAAATCCCCGCCGCATTGCGGACGGCAAGATGTTCGTCGGTGATGCTCGTGTATTGTACCGGCATCTCCCAGCCACCGAAATCAATAAGTCGTGCCCCCAACTGTGTGTGGGCAGAATAGAGCGCAGTGCGTTTCAGCATGGCGCATTTTCAATCGTAAATCGCCCATCGTAAATCATAAATCGCTACCCCCACTTCTCCGTTTTCATCTGCCCCTTGGGCACGCCGAGATCGCGGATGACGATGTCCTCGGCAGCCTCCACCAGCGGATTGGGGCCGCAGGCGTAGAAAATCGTTTTGGCCGGGTCGTGCATCTGTTCGCGCACCCACGCGGCGTCAATGCGACCGCGTCGTCCGGTCCATTTGTCCTCCGGATGCAACCGGGTGCAGGTGACGTAGAAATTGAAATTCGTGTTCTGCTGCGCCAGTTCGTGGAATTCGGAATTGAAGATGATGTCGTTGGTCGTGCGGACGCTGTAAAGCACGGTGATCTTCGTTTCCAGTCCGCGCCGCGTCGCTTCACGCACAAATCCCCGGAACGGAGTCACCCCGCTGCCGCCCGCGATGCACACCAGATGCGCGTCAGGTTCATACACCGGCAGAAATTTTCCCGTCGGCGGCAACACCATCATTCGCTGATCCGGCTTGATCCAATCCACGATTCGCGTGCCCATCTTCCCATCGCGCCGCACCGTGAACTCGTAAAACCCCCTGTCCAACGCGCAGCACGACAGCGAATACGCCCGTTTGTAATTCGGTTCGTCCGGCCAGTAACAAGTGATGAACTGCCCGGTCTTGTATTCGGGGTCGTGACCGTCCGGCCATTTGAGCCGGATGCTTTTGACATCGGGCACTTCAATGGTGACGGATTCCACCGTCATTTCTGTCGCTTCACGAGCCATAGGATTTGCGCACTTTAATAATCAGCATCAGGGCGGCGTGTCAAAGAAACGTTTCCCGTCCGCGCCAAGAAACGTTCACGTTTTGACAATCCGCGTCCAGCACGGCGGCCTCGAATCAGCCATCCTTTGTCAAGAATGCACCAAGTTCTGGCGAAACAAACCCTCAGCCCGAACGTCACACGCCTGGACGTTCGCGCGCCGCGCATCGCCCAAATCCGCCAGCCCGGCCAGTTCGTCATCGTGCATCTGGCCGAGGGTTCGGAGCGCATCCCGCTGACGATTGCCGATGCCGACCGCACCAACGGTTCAATTGCACTCGTGATCCAGGCCGTCGGCAAAAGCACTCGCGACCTGGTGGCGTTAAATCCGGGAGATTCCATCGAAAGCATCGCAGGCCCGCTCGGCCATCCGACGGAAATGATTGATTCCGGCCACGCGATCTGTGTCGGCGGCGGAGTGGGAACTGCCGTGGTCCATCCCATCGCACAAGGACTTCATCAACGCGGTGTCCGGATCACCAGCATCATCGGAGGCAGGTCGAAGGAATGGGTGGTGTTCGAGAAGGAACTGCAAAAACTCGGCAACGTTGTCGTTTGCACCGACGATGGCAGCTACGGACGGAAGGGATTCGTCACCGACGCGCTCCGCGACGCGCTCGCGGCTGAACACGTGAACATCGTTTATGCCGTCGGCCCAGTGCCCATGATGCGCGCCGTCTCCGAACTGACGCGACAATTCGGAGTTCACACCATCGTCTCGTTGAATCCCGTGATGATTGACGGCACGGGTATGTGCGGCGGCTGCCGTGTGACGGTGGGCAACGAGACTCGTTTCGCCTGTGTGGACGGGCCGGAGTTTGACGGTCATCTCGTGAACTTTGAGGAATTGATGGATCGTCTTTCGGCCTATCGCGATTTCGAGAAACACGCGCTGGAACTGCACGAGCATCAATGCCGTCTCAAAACCGCCACCGCCGCCAGTTCCCCTCCTGGAATGGGTCAGGGGGGTGTTCATCCAACGCGTCAGTGACCATGCCCGGCAAACTGACAACCAAATCGCGACTGCAAATCCAACGGCAACCCATGCCGGAACAACAGGCCACGGAGCGCGCCGCCAATTTCCAGGAGGTTAACCTCGGCTTCACCGAACAACTCGCGTTGCTCGAAGCCGATCGCTGCCTCCAGTGCAAAGACCCGCGCTGCATCAAGGGCTGTCCGGTCGGGGTGAACATTCCCAGGTTCATTGACCTGCTGTCGCACGGCAAGATTGCCGAAGCCGCACAAAGCCTGCTCTGCGATAACGCGCTGCCCGGCGTGACAGGCCGCGTTTGCCCGCAGGAAACGCAATGCGAAACGGAATGTGTCCGCGCCGCCAAAGGCCAGCCCGTCGGCAT
>DAOLDN010000257.1:0-5784 GCA_035327385.1 Verrucomicrobiota bacterium
TATCTGGCGTTGCTGGTCAATCCGCTCACGTGTGTGATCGGCGCGGTTTCGTTGATCAGCTACCTGTTCATTTATACGCCGCTCAAGCGCGTGACGTGGTGGAACACGGCGGTGGGAGCCGTTCCCGGCGCGTTGCCCCCATTGATGGGCTGGACGGCGGCTCGCGGCGAACTGGACGGCGGCGGCTGGGCGCTGTTCGCCATCCTCGCTTTCTGGCAACTGCCGCATTTCTTCGCCATCGCCTGGATTTACAAGGACGAATACGCGAAGGCCGGTTTCCAGATGCTGCCCAACGTGGACCCGGACGGCAGCCGCACGGCGCAACAGGCCGTGAGCCACACACTGGGACTGTTGCCGGTGAGCCTTTGTCCGTTTTTGTTTCACCTGGCGGGGCCGGTTTATCTCGTTGGCGCACTGGTATTGGGCGCGGGCTATTTCTGGTGCTCGGTCCGTTTTGCCAGGGACATGAGCCTGTTACGGGCGCGGCAACTGTTTCTGGCCTCCATCATTTACCTGCCGCTGTTGCTGGCGGTGATGGTGTTTGACAAGGTGAAGTGAGTCGTGCGCGAGCTGGTTCTTCTTAGTCTGAATCCCGCCCGACTGAAACTGGGATTAAGATTAAGAACAAGATTAAGAGTAAGACCCGGCGGCTGGCCTCCAAACACCAGCGCGGCGAATCGGAAATTGACAGCGGGCGTCGGGAAACGTTTACTTCCGCCCTTAAATTGCCGGGGCAAAGGCAAAAACGGGCGGTCGGCGGCAATATTGAAAACGCAAAACACAATGCAGGCAACCACTCATACTGCGGCGCACGTCGGCGCGCACGAAGCGCATCACGAAGAACCCGGGTTCTGGAGCAAATACATTTTCTCCACCGACCACAAGGTCATCGGCATTCAGTACGGACTCACGGCGCTGGTCTTCCTGCTGTTCGGCTTCTTCCTGATGATGATGATGCGCTGGCAGATTGCGCATCCGGGCCAGCCCATTCCATTGATCGGGCCGCTTCTGGCCAAAGTGCTGGGCGACGTGGCGGCGGGTGGAGTGATGTCCGCGGACCTTTACAATTCCTTCGGAGCGATGCACGGCACGATCATGGTGTTTCTTGCGGTCGTGCCCCTGGCGTTCGGCGCGTTCGGCAATTACGTCGTCCCGCTCCAGATCGGAGCGCCGGACATGGCGTTTCCCAGGCTGAACATGGCCAGTTACCAGTTCTACGTGCTGGGAGGCATCATCATGTTCACCAGCTTCTTCATTCCCGGTGGCGCGGCGCAGGCGGGATGGACCTCTTATTCCCCGCTGGCGACAACGATTCCAACCGACGGCCAGACGTTCTGGCTGGTGGGAATGATTTTTCTGATCACGTCGTCGCTGCTGGGCGCGGTGAATTTTCTGGCAACCATCATTCAATTGCGCGCTCCGGGGATGACGTGGATGCGGATGCCATTTTTCGTCTGGGCGCAGTTTGTGACGGGCTTCCTGTTGTTGCTGGCGTTTCCTCCCCCGGAGGCGGCGGGCGTGATGCAGTTGATGGACAAGGTGTTTGGCACCAGCTTCTTTCTGCCGACGGGTCTGGCGGTGGGCGGCCAGATTGCGGACATCAGCGGCGGGGGCAGTCCCCTGTTATGGCAGCACCTGTTCTGGTTCCTGGGGCATCCTGAGGTGTACGTGTTGATTCTGCCCGCGATGGGTGTGGTTTGTGAAATCATCTCCAACAACATCCGCAAACCGATCTGGGGTTACAAGTCGCTGGTGTTTTCGGCGCTGGCCGTCGGCTTCCTCTCGTTCATCGTCTGGGCGCACCACATGTATCTGACGGGCATGGGAACGAAAATCTCCGCGTTCTTTCAGACCACCACGATGATCATTTCCATCCCCTCGATCATCATCTTGACGTGTTTCTTCATTTCGTTGTGGGGCGGTTCGATCCGGTTCAACACCCCGATGCTGTTTGCGCTGGCGTTCCTACCGATGTTTGGCATCGGCGGGTTGACGGGGTTGCCGTTGGGATTTGCGGCGGCGGACCTGCATCTGCACGACACGTATTACGTCATCGCTCACTTCCACTATGTGGTGGCGCCGGGAACGATCTTCGCGTTGCTGGCGGGCATCTATTATTGGTTTCCGAAAATGACGGGGCGCATGATGAACGAGTTCTGGGGGCGCGTGCATTTCTGGGGATCGTTCGTTTTCATGAACATCGTCTTCCAACCGATGTTTTCGCAGGGCATGGCGGGCATGATCCGGCGCATGGCCGACGGCGGACGAAATTATTCCACGGCCAGCCATCCTGACGCGGTTGGCGGATTGAGCGCGACGATGATTGACCTGCACACGGTCATCCTTTGGGGCGCGGTTGGACTGGCGCTGTGTCAGATTCCTTTCATCATCAACCTGTTTCACAGCATCAACAACGGCAAGAAGGTCACGAGCGACAATCCGTGGAATGCCACCACCCTCGAATGGCAGACGCCCACGCCTCCGCCGCACGGAAATTTCGCCCACGAGCCGACCATTCATCGCGGCCCTTACGAGTACAGCGTGCCCGGTCACGCGACGGATTTCACCCCGCAGAACGAGCCTGAACATTCCAAGCACTGATTTACATGGAAATTCCCTACACAGCCCAGCCCCGCCCCGACACGGGCGTCTATAACGCCAAGATCGGCATCTGGCTTTTCCTGGCCTCCGAAGTGATGCTGTTCGGCGCGTTGTTTTCGTCCTACATCCTGTTGCGCGTCGGCGCGTTGTCAGCGGACTGGCCCGTGGGCCTGCTGAACGTCCCCATTGGCACGGTCAACACCGCCGTCCTCATCCTTTCCAGCGTCACGGTCGTGATGGCCTGGGCCTCGTTAAAAATGGGCAGGCTCGACCGTTTCAAAATCTATCAAGCCATCACCATCGTTTGCGCGCTGATCTTTCTGGTGATCAAGTCGTTTGAATATCGCGACAAGTTCACGCACTACGAGGTGTGGCTGGACAAGCCCCTGACCGTGATACACGGCACCGAGGAGGTCAAGATTCACAGGATGACAGGCCACATCGAGGGCAAGCCCGCGTTTCTCACGTTGCCGAAGGTGAAAGCGAAAAACCTGGAGAGCATCGCGTTCATCCCGGACGAACACCATTACTCCGAGGGCAAGGTGGCCATGCACCAGCACGACGCTCACGCCGAACACAAGGCGATCGAGATTCCAGTGTCGGACATCAAGCGCCTCACGTCGTTTGTTCCGGCGCACAGCACCTATTTTGCGATCTATTTCACGTTGACGGGCCTGCACGCGTTGCACGTTCTGGGCGGCGCGCTGGTAATGGCGTACTTGTTCTTCACGGCGTCAAAAATGTACAAAACCGAGCCGGACCGTTTCACCAACCGCATCGAGGTTTCCGGTTTGTTCTGGCACTTCGTTGACTTGGTGTGGATTTTCCTCTTCCCCGTCCTATACTTGCTGTGAGTTTCTTATGAGCGACCATACACACGACATTTCCAAACACGTCCGGGGCTATCTGATCATCGGCGGCACCCTGATCATCGGCACTGTGCTGACCGTGCTGGCATCCTACGTGGACCTCGGCCATCATTGGAACATCACGCTCGCGTTGATCATCGCCACGGCCAAGGCGTCGTTGGTGGCGCTGTTTTTCATGCACCTGATCTCCGAGAGGCAGATGATCTACATCGTGCTGGCGTTCACGACGTTTTTCTTCATCGGCCTCATGGCCCTGACCATCGCGGCGTATCACGATCACCCGGCAACCACCACCCTCCGCTGAGTCATGTCGTTGAAAGCCTTCCATGTCGTCTTCATCACCGCCGCCAGTGCGCTGGCGTTCGGGTTCGGGGTGTGGATGCTCCGCGAGTATCGCGCCCCGGAAGGCGTCGCGAGTGATCTGGCTTTCGGCATCGGGTCGCTGGTTGCCGGAGTGGCATTGCTCGTCTATGAAGGCTTCTTCCTGAGAAAACTCAAAAGCGTCAGCTACCTGTGAACCGTTTCTGTAATTCCATCTCAGCACGTGTCCTTGCGTTGGCGATTGCGTTGACGCTGCCCGGGAACGCGTTCGCCTGCGCAACTTGTTACGGCCAGTCGGATTCGCCCCTGGCTCAGGGAATGAACTGGGGAATCATGACGCTGCTTTGCGTGGTGTTCTCCGTCATGGTTGGCATCGTCGCCTTTTTTGTCCATGTGGGACGCAAGTCCGCAGCACTCCAAAGGAGCGCGGCGGGTGAAAATCAAATCGCGAAAATTCAATGATCGAATCTCTTTACCAATTGTTTCACAAACTGCTGGGCCTGCCGCCGCTGGCGGCCGAGAGCGGCAAACCGGTGGACTGGCTCATCATTCTCATCCATTGGCTGATGATCGTGCTTTTCGTCGGGTGGCTGGCATACTTCCTCTTCACGCTCTGGCGTTTTCGCGCCAAGAAACATCCCAAGGCCGACCATCATGGCGTTCGCAGTCATGCCTCCAGTTACATCGAACTCGTTGTCGCCGGCATTGAGGTGGTCATCCTTGTCGCTGTCGCCATTCCGTTGTGGGCCAAAGCTTCGGACGTGACCAAGATTCCACCGACCGACGGCGAAGCCACCACCATTCAGGTTGTCGCGCAACAATTCGCCTGGAATTGCCGCTACTCAGGGCCGGACGGCACCTTCGGCCGACAGGACATGAAACTGGTCACCTCGGACAATCCCTTTGGTGTCTCGCCCGATGACCCTGCCGGACAGGACGACGTGCAGGTGCTCAATGAAATCCATGTGCCCGTCAACAAACCCGTCATCGCCTACATCAGCTCCAAGGACGTCATCCACTCGTTCAAGGTGAACGCGTTTCGCGTCACACAGGATGCCATTCCCGGCATGCGCATCCCAACCTGGTTCAAGCCCACCCAGGAGGGCCGCTACCAGATCAACTGCGCGCAGCTTTGCGGCAACGGCCACACCAGCATGTCCTCCGGGTTCCTTGTCGTCGAAAGCCAGGAAGAGTACGACAAATGGCTCGGCTCCCGCACCGGATTGGCCACCAGCTTCGAATAATCGGCGTCACACTGCGCATTTTCCCAACCGGAAGGCATCATCCTTGATTCCCAATCCGCAGTCCGCGTCCATCTGCGGTTGTTATTTGCACTTCCATTGAGCTACAATCCACGCCTATGGACGATGCCTCTGAAAGACTCTCGCGCACCATCTGGGTCGGCGTGGGATTGACCGTGGTGCTGCTGTGCGTGGCGATCGTGATGTCGCGCGTCAAGGACCGCAACGCCGCCGCCGATTCCCTGCCTGTCATCGGCACCGTCGCCGATTTTGCTCTCACCGATCAGCACGGCAAAACGGTCACGCTTGCCGACCTGCGTGGGCGCGTCTGGGTGGCGGACATCATCTTCACCCGTTGCGCCGGCCCTTGTCCTCGCATGACGGGCCAGATGGAATCGCTCCAGAACGCGCTGCCCAAAAACAGCAGGGCCAGGCTCGTTTCGCTGACCACCGATCCCGATTTCGACACGCCCGAAGTCCTGAATAAATACGCCTCGCGATTCAACGCGGACCCGGAACGCTGGTCGTTCCTCACGGGCGACAAGAAGCAGATCGCCGCCCTCGCCATTGACAGCCTCAAACTCACGGCCATCGAAAAGGACGAGGCCGACCGCGAGAATCCGCAGGACCTTTTCATCCACAGCACCATCTTCGTGGTTGTGGACAAACAGGCGCGCTTGCGCGGCCTCTTTGAAACGACCGGCGACGACATTGACTGGCCCGCAATCCCGTCCGCCATCCTTGCCGCCGTC
>DAOLDN010000258.1:0-5783 GCA_035327385.1 Verrucomicrobiota bacterium
TACTGGCAGCCGCCGCAACCGCCAAAATAACGGCACTGGGCTTCGACGCGCTCCGGCGACGGCTTCAGCACCCGCAACAGTTTCGCGCGACCAAAATTCTTTTTGACCTCGGTCACCTCCACTTCCGCTTCCTCACCGGGAATCACAAACGGCACGAACAACACGAAATCGTCCACGCGCCCGACGCCTTCGCCGCCAAAGGCCATGTCGTGGATGTTCAATGTGAGCTTGTCGCCGATGTTCAACGCCATGCGACAACTTAGAAGTCGGCTTGCTGCGGAAAAAGAATTTTCGTGTCCATTCGTGTCCATTCGTGGTTAATCTTTCGCCGTGAAATTGCTTTTCATCGGCGACATCGTGGGACGTCCGGGGCGTGAAGCCGTCAAACAATTGCTGCCATCCCTTCGCGAACGACACGGGCTGGATTTCGTCATCGCCAACGGCGAAAACTCCGCCGGCGGCAGCGGCATCACACCGAAGACCGCCACGGAAATCTTTGCGGCGGGCGTCGATGTCATCACCAGCGGCGACCATTTGTGGGACCAGAAGGAAGTCACGGAACTGCTGGCGAACGAAAAGCGATTCCTCCGGCCCATCAATTATCCGCCGGGCACACCGGGAAACGGTTGTGGAATCTTTGAAATCCGAAATTCCGTCCGCATTGCCGTTCTCAATGCCCAGGGCCGTACGTTCATGCCCGTGCTGGACAATCCGTTCACAGTTGTCCCGCCGGAAATCGAGCGATTACGCCAACAGGCCAAAATCATTTTCGTGGATTTTCATGCCGAGGCGACGTCGGAGAAAATCGCCTTTGCGCGGATGCTCGACGGAACGGTCAGCGCCGTTGTCGGAACGCATACACACGTGCAGACTGCCGATGAGCAGGTTTTTCCGGGTGGCACCGCGTTTCTCAGCGACGCCGGTTTCACCGGCCCCCACGAAAGCGTGCTGGGACGCGAGATCGAGCCGATCATCAAACGATTTGTCACCGGCATGCCGCAACGGTTTGAAGTCGCAGACAAGCGGGTGCTGCTTCACGGCGCGGTCATCGAGATTGATGAAAACACCGGACGCGCGACAAGCATCCAGCGCGTGTCCGAACCGCTGCCAACATGAATGTGAACGAAATCGAAACGCTGGATTCATCCGGCAACGAACGGCGGCGATTCGCGTGCAGCCGGATTCATCCGGCGTTCCTGTGGTTGGCGACTGCAACCCTGGTCGCATGCGCGTCCGGCATCGCCGAAACGAAGTTCGAGCCACTGCCGATTGAAGGCCAGACGTTCCTTCACGACCCGTCCAACGTCGTCAGCGAAAACGGACGTTACCACGTCTTCGCCACCGGCCCGGGCATCCGCATCAAAACATCGCTGGACCTGACGAACTGGTCGGACGCCGGATCCGTGTTCAAAGAACCTCCATCGTGGACGACGAACGCCGTGCCGGAGTTTCGCGGCCGTTTCTGGGCTCCGGACATCATCCGCGTCGGCGACCAATATCTCCTGTATTACTCCGTTTCCAGTTTCGGCAAACAAGTCTCGGCCATCGGCCTGGCCACGAGTCCCACGCTGGACGCGACGGCGACAAATTACGCGTGGACGGATCGCGGTCCCGTCATTGAATCTGCCGTCGGAAGCCCGTTCAACGCGATTGATCCAAGCCTGATGCTGGATGTGGACGGAAGGTTGTGGATGGCGTTCGGCTCATTCTGGCGCGGCATTTACCTGACGCAACTGGACGCGAAGACCGGATTGCGGCTTGAAACCAATTCGCCCGTGTATCGCGTGGCGTGGAAGGAATCCATCGAGGCCGTTTGTCTGACGCGACGCGCCGACCATTATTATCTGTTCGTCAACTGGGGGACCTGCTGCAAAGGCACGAACAGCACTTACGAGGTTCGAGTGGGTCGCAGCAGGGAAATCACCGGACCCTACCTGGATCGCGATGGAAAAAACCTTGTGGACGGAGGCGGCACATTGTTTCTGGAAACGACCGGCCGTTACATCGGGCCGGGACACATTGGCGTCGCGAACGGCGTCGCCACAAACGGATTCAGTTATCACTATTACGATGCGGACAGCGGCGGACGATCCAGACTCGCACTGGGCCGCCTGGAATGGACCGATGACGGCTGGCCTGTCGCGACGAAATAAATTGCGAATGAGTAAACAATCCAAATCCCAGTGGGACTTCGGCGAATTGTTTCCCGCCGAGGCCACGCGCCGCGTGTTGTCCGTCAGCGAACTGACAGCGCAGGTCAAGCGACTGCTCGAAAAACAGGTCGGCTCGGTGTGGGTCACTGGCGAGATCACCAATTTCCGCGCGCAATCTTCGGGACACATCTACTTCACGCTCAAGGACGCGGGGTCGCAACTGAATTGCGTGTTGTTCAGTCGCGAGAGTGTGACACACCGCGACCTGCTGGCCGACGGACAAAAGGTTTTGTTGCAGGGCGACGTGACGGTCTATGAGGCGCGCGGGCAATACCAGCTCATCGTTCGCGCCGTGGAATTGCAGGGTGTCGGCGCGTTGCAGGTTCAGTTCGAGAAACTGAAGGCAAAACTGGCGGCGGAAGGATTGTTCGATGCCGGACGAAAGCGTCCACTGCCGCGCTATCCACAGCGCATCGGCCTTGTCACATCACCGACGGGGGCGGCCATCCGCGACGTGCTGCATGTCATCCAACGCCGCAACCCGTCGCTGGAAATCTTTCTCGTGCCGTGCCGCGTGCAGGGCGAAGGTGCTGCTGTGGAGATTGCGGAGGCCGTCCGGCTGCTCAACGAATTCAACATCCAACATCCAACATCCAACATCCAACTCATTCTGGTCACGCGCGGCGGCGGTTCGTTGGAGGATTTGTGGGCGTTCAACGAAGAGGTTGTGGCGCGAGCCATTCACGAATCGGCGTTGCCGGTGGTTTCAGCCGTCGGGCACGAGATTGATTTCACCATCAGCGATTTTGTGGCGGACGTTCGGGCTGCTACGCCGAGCGCTGCGGCTGAAATCATCACAGAGGATGTGTTCACTGTTCGTGATTTTGTCGCAGATTCGCCTTCGTTAATGAGCCTTCGCGTGCGACGGCACATTGAGCGGGCAGGGGAGGATTTTGAACCAATGGCGCATCGTCTGAGTCTGGCTCATCCGCGTCGTCGTGTTGACGAATGCCTGCAACGCCTGGATGACCTGCATGCGAACATGTCGCGTTGCGTGAAACAAACCGCCAAAGAACACCGCGCGAACTGGCGCGGCCTGGCGGGCCGCCTCATGCAATTGCGTCCAAGCCGCCGGTTGAAAGAGCAGGACAAACATTTGTCGCATATGCAACAAATGTTGGGCAATGCGTTGAAAACAAGAATGTTTGAGGGCGAGCATTTGTTGAAGAATCTGAATTCCAGGCTGCAATTGCTCGGGCCTGAGCAGGTGTTGGCCCGCGGTTATTCCATCACAATGGATGCCGCGACGGGAACTGTTCTGAGAAATGCCGGGGAAGTGAAGGCCGGTCAGCGTTTGCGCACGCGGTTGAAGCAAGGTGAAGTTTCCAGCCGCGCTGAGATTTGACTCCGATGGAGGCTCTGGCGTGTTTTAAGGCGCAACCAGTCCGCGATAGAAGCGTTGCGGCCAGTTGGTCACGTTGGTTTCCACATACAAAAACGGAGCTGTGTTGGTGTGGAGCGGCAACCAGTCTCCGGCGCTCAGATTGGTTGTCGCTTGCAATACGTAATTTGAACTCGTTGTTCCTGTGAGTGTGAATCGGAATTCATCTCCCACCAACATTGCATCGGTGAGTGTGGGTGCGGTAGCCGGAGGATTGTTCATAGCCAGATCAGAGCCCCAAACGGTGACCATGTCGTAGCGCATGGTTCCACTAGTGCCGTAACTTGTGCCCGCGGCGACATAGTTGGCGTTGGCAGTACCAGTTGCGGTGCTTTCAAATTCTGCCACCAGACGGATGGCAAAGTTGTTGTTGTCGTTGACCGCCGGAATGCCGGCCAGGGAATTTGTCTTGCGTGTGAAAGCGGTGGTGTTGGTGAAGGAAACAGGGAAATCAAGGAAGTTCGTTCCATCGGTGGTGTACTGCAGGCGGCCGTGACGACTGCCTGTGTTGCTGGCTTGCGAACTCCAGGTGACAACGATGTTTTGCCTGCCGACGGTGCTGATGTTGAATTGCGCGCCGCGCGTTTTGTTTCCGGTGCCTTGCGTGGGATACGTTGAGGTGTTCCAACCAGTATTGTCGGTGCTGCCAGCAGGATCCAGCACGGTGTCACCGGTGGCGAATGTGGCCGTGGCTCCGCCCACCAGCGTCGCTGTTCCGCTGCCGAGGGACGGGGTGGTGTTTCCGGTTGTAGTTGAACCGTCTGGCGGAACACTATTGAAATCCCATTGTGCAATGACTGTGCTCAAACCCGGAACATTCACCGTCAAACTGGCTACGTCGCTGGTCACGCTGCCGGAAGCATTGGTGATAACGACGGTGTAATTTCCAGCGTCCGCAGGTTGCGCATTCGTGCGCGTGTAGGCGGTGTTCGTCGCCCCGGAAATGTTCATGGTGTTAAAACGCCATTGATAGCTTAACGGCGCGAGGCCAGATGCGCCGACTGTGAACGTGGCGTTCTCGCCAAGATTGACCGCGATGCTTTGCGGCGGGTTTGTGATGGTGGGGATCGTGAGGACGGTCAGAGTGGCAATGTGACTGGTGATGCTGCCGAACGAGTTGGTGATGACCACGCTGTAGTCTCCCGCATTTGCCGACTGAATGTTTGAGAGCGAATAGCTATTCGTCGTTGCGCCGCTGAGGTTCGTGCCGAAAAAGAGCCATTGATACGCGAGGGGCACAGCGCCCGTGGCCACAACGGAGAAGGTAACATTCGCGCCGATGCTGTTGGTCTGGCTCGAAGGGTGCGTCGTGATTGCGGGCGGACTGCTTGCCGGCCCACTTACGGGAATGGTAAAATCCTTGATCACTGCCATGTGTTGCATGTTTGGAGCGCCGGAGTCGCCCTGCTGAACACCCGGGACGTCGGTCAGTGGTGTGTAAACGCGCGAGTCAAATACCAGTCCCTTGGGGAAACTGCGCGATCCCACCACCGCCGGAGTCAGGTGATTCGTCAGGGAAAAACTGGGCAACACGTAGTCGTAGGGCTTTTCGCGACTGGCATTCGTGCCTTCCTTCTCGTCGTCGGTACCGTCATGTGGTTTGGGATCGTCACTTAAAAATGTTTTGAAGGTGTTGATGGCCGCTTCAGTGCGAGTGTCGGTATTCATGTCGCCTCCGACGATGATCCAGGCATTGGTGGGGAAGTTGGTTTGAATGAGGCTCTTCAACTGCGTTGCTTCAGTGGCGCGGGTGCTGGAACTGGAGGTTAACAGATGGACGCTTACCACGTAGAGATCGTTCGTGCCGGGCAAATCAATTTGCGCCCAGGCGAATCCGCGATTGGGTGACTCCGAGTCATCCCATGAGCCGGCATTGATGATGGGCCAGCGGCTGACGATGCCGTTTGGGATGTCACCACTTGCGGTGTAAGGCTCGCGGTAGTAATGGAAATTGGTGCCAAACGCGATGTCCACGAGTTGCCTGAGGTTTTCGTCCGAAGCGCTGCTGTTATAGCGAAATTCCTGAATTGCGACGATGTCCGGTTTCAGGCCCTGGAAAATTCTGACCCCCGGATCCAAGTAACTCGAAAAATTACCAGAAGTGGTATTGGCCGCCATGACCCGGAAGGTGAGATTGCTTTGTGCTGTCTCATCAGCCCAAACCGACGAAGTCGCCCCAATGACGACCG
>DAOLDN010000259.1:0-5736 GCA_035327385.1 Verrucomicrobiota bacterium
TTACTCAACACTCACTCGCCGAAAACGTCAGAGTACTAAAAGCCGGAGCAGCACTTCCCACGAATCGAAGCTTCATCCGCAAATAGAAGGCCGCCCGTCTATTTGTGCCGGGCGGCTCGTGAATTTTGTTCGGAGAGTCGTTACTTCTTCTTCGCGGCCTTCGCCTTGCGCTTCTCTTCGATGGCAGCCTGGGCAGCAGCCAGTCGCGCCACGGGCACGCGATAGGGCGAGCAACTCACATAGTTCAAGCCGATGCGATGGCAGAACTTCACGGAGTCGGGGTCGCCGCCGTGTTCGCCACAGATGCCGAGCTTGATGCCGGGACGTGTGGCGTTGCCCTTTTCGACAGCCATCTTCATCAATTGTCCAACGCCGACCTGGTCCAGCGTGGCGAACGGGTTCTTCTTGAAGATTTCATTCTCCACATACGGCATGAGGAACGAGCCCATGTCGTCGCGGCTGATGCCGAGCGCGGTCTGGGTCAGGTCGTTCGTGCCGAAGCTGAAGAACTCGGCCGTCTGCGCAATCTCGTCGGCGGTGAGCGCGCCGCGCGGGACTTCGATCATGGTTCCGACCATGTAATCAATCTTCACCTTCTTCTCGGCCATGACTTCCTTGGCAACGCGATGGACGATCTCGACCTGAAGATCGAGTTCCTTCTTGAAGCCGACGAGCGGGATCATGACTTCCGGCTTCACTTTGATCTTCTGCTTGAGCACGTCCGCCGCCGCTTCAAACACCGCGCGGGCCTGCATCTCGGTGATTTCTGGATACGCGATGCCGAGGCGGCAACCGCGATGGCCGAGCATGGGATTGAATTCATGCAACGCGGCGACGCGTTTGGCGATCTTCTCGACCGACACGCCGAGTTTCTCAGCCAACGCTTCCTGTGCCTTGACTTCGTGCGGAACGAACTCGTGCAGGGGCGGATCGAGGAAACGGATTGTCGCCGGGAATCCTTTAAGGGCCTTGAAGATGCCGGTGAAGTCGTCGCGTTGATACGGCAGCAGTTTTGCGAGCGCTTTCTTACGATCCGCGACGTTCTCGGCGAGAATCATTTCGCGCATCGCGTCAATGCGGTCGCCCTCGAAGAACATGTGTTCCGTGCGGGTCAGGCCGATGCCGGTCGCGCCGAACGCGATCGCGTTCTCGGTCTGTTCCGGCGTATCGGCGTTTGTGCGGACCTGGAGCTTCGTGACCTTGGAGCACCATTTCATCAACTGGAGGAAGCTCTTGAACTTCTCCGTGGCTTGCGCGGCTTTGTCGCCTTGCAGCAACCCGGTGATGATTTCTGACGGCGCAGTCTTGATGAACCCGCCATAGACAATGCCGCTGGTGCCGTCAATGGACATGTCGTCACCTTCGTTGAAGGTCATGCCCGAAGCCTTTACGGTCTTGGCGGCGTAGTCAATTTCCAGCGCGCTCGCGCCGCAAACGCAGACCTTGCCCATCTGGCGGGCGACCAGCGCCGCGTGCGAACTGACACCGCCCTTGGCCGTGAGAATGCCCTCGGCGGCGATCATGCCGCGAAGGTCTTCCGGCGAGGTTTCGTCGCGGACGAGCAGGACTTTTTCGCCCTTCTCGGCGGCGGCCGCCGCACGGTCCGCGTTGAGATAAACCTTGCCTGACGCCGCGCCCGGACCAGCGGGCAATCCCGAGGCGACCGCCTTGGCCTTCTTGACTTCGGCGAGATCGAACACCGGCGCGAGCAACTGGTCGAGCTGATCGGCGGGGTTGCGCAGGATGGCGGTCTCCCAGTCAATGAGCTTCTCCTTGACCATGTCCATCGAGAACTTGAGCGCGGCCATCGCCGTGCGCTTGCCGTTGCGCGTCTGGAGCATGAACAGCTTGCCTTCCTGAATCGTGAACTCCACGTCCTGCACGTCCTTGAAATGCTTTTCGAGGATGGCGCGGACTTTCATCAGTTCGGCATAAGCGCCGGGCATCTGTTCCTTGAGCTTGGCAACGGGTTCGGGTGTGCGCACGCCGGCAACGACGTCTTCGCCCTGGGCGTTGATGAGAAATTCGCCGTAGAATTCATTGACACCGTTGGCGGGATTGCGCGTGAACGCCACACCGGAGCCGGAGGTTTCACCGGTGTTGCCATAGACCATCGCCTGCACGTTGACGGCCGTGCCCCATTCGGTGGGGATGTTGTATTTGCGGCGATAGACAATCGCGCGGTCGTTCATCCAGGAACCGAACACCGCACCGGCGGCGCCGCGGAGCTGATCCCACGGATCGTTCGGGAACACCTTGCCGGTGCGTTCCTTGACGAGCGCCTTGAAGCGACGCACGAGTTCCTGCTGGTCCTCGGCGGTGAGTTCGCTGTCCACGATGTCCTTGTGATATTTCTCGTGCTTGAAGCTGTGGATGACGACTTCAAATGGCTCGTGATCTTCGCCTTCGCGTTTTTGCACGCCGAGCACCACGTCGCCATACATCTGAATGAAACGGCGATAGCAGTCCCACGCGAAACGTTCGTTTCGCGTGGCCTTGACGAGCGAGAGCACGGTCTGGTCGTTCAGACCGAGATTCAAGATGGTGTCCATCATGCCGGGCATGGAATCACGCGCGCCGGAACGCACGGCCACCAACAGCGGCATGCCATTGGTCGAGCCGAATTTGCAGCCCATGATCTTTTCCATGTTCGCGATGCCGGCTTCCATCTGCTTCTGGAGTTCCTTGGGATAGGTCCGCTTGTGCTTGTAGTAGTAGGTGCAGACCTCCGTGGTGATGGTGAAGCCGGGAGGCACTGGCAGACCGATGCGGGTCATTTCGGCGAGGTTCGCGCCCTTGCCGCCGAGCAGAGGTTTCATCGAGCCGTCGCCGTCGGCCTTTTTGTTGCCGAAGAGATAGACGTATTTGGTGGATTTGGATTTGGCCATAAATTCAGTTTGTGTTCAGTTCCAGTTAAACAAGACCGCAAAAACGAGTCGGGAGACTAACAAACAAACCCTTGGAGTCAATGAATGAACCGGCAAATGACAATCGCTGCGTGATGAATCCCAACAAATGGCAAGTCGCACATTTCATCTGTGGCTACCGGAAATGATTAAATTCATATCATCGCATCCTGATGCGTTGATTTTTTATCTTGAAACCACTCTGATGATGGGTATCGTGACCGGCGTGAACGGAACGTCGAACCACCTGACTCCGGCAGGCGCTCAACTCGCTGCCCTGCTGCGCCAACGCATCGTCATCATTGACGGTGCGATGGGCACGACCATCCGCGCCTACGGTCTGGGCGAAAAGGAGATTCGAGGCGAACGATTCAAGGATTCGAAGAAGGATCTGAAGAACAACGGCGACCTGTATTCCCTCACGCAGTCCGCGACGATTTGCGACATCCATCGCCGCTTCCTCGAAGCGGGGGCGGACATCATCGAGACGAACACATTCTCCGCTACGAGCATTGGCCAGAGTGAATTCTTCGTGGACGACCCGCGCGAACATGGTGGGCGGAAAGACCCGGCGTTCTATCAGGGCGTCATTGAGAACACATTTCTCAACGACCTCGCCTGGGAAATCAACGAACAATCCGCGAAGCAATGCCGGGAATGGGCCGACCGCATCGCGAATAAAGACGGCCGTCCGCGCTTTGTCGCCGGGGCAATCGGACCACTGACGGTTTCGCTGTCGAACTCCCCCGATGCCGAAGATGCTGGCTTTCGCGTCTGCACGTTTGACCAAGTCAAAGCGGCTTACGTAAACCAAGTCCGCGCGCTCATCGCGGGCGGCTCGGACATTCTGCTCGTCGAGACGATTTTCGATTCGCTCAACGCCAAGGCAGCACTCGTGGCGATTCAGGAAGTTTACGCGCAGGACAAAAAGATTCTGCCGATCATGGTTTCCGCCGCTGTGGGTCGAGGTGGCGAAACGATGATTTCCGCGCAAACGGTCGAGGCGTTTTGGAGTGCGGTCAAGCACGTGCAACCCATTGCCGTTGGTTTGAACTGCTCGCTCGGGCCGGACTTGATGCGACCGTTTCTGGCGGAACTGGCGGACAAGTCGGACACGGCCATCTCCTGCTACCCGAACGCCGGTCTGCCAAACCCGCTATCGCCGACTGGCTTTGATCTGAAGCCGGAAGACATGGGCAAGTTCCTCGGCGAATTCGCGCAAAGCGGTTTGATCAACATCGCCGGCGGTTGCTGTGGCAACACGCCCGAACACATCGCGGCGATTGCAAAGGCGCTGCAGGGCCGGCATCCGCGCGAGTTTGCCGAACGCGTGAACAATTCCCGGGGAGCACACGCGCCCTCGCGTGTGCCCGACCGCGCCCTCGCGGTCGGGAGCGACGCGCGCCACCGCGCGTCGTCCCCCCGCGCGGAGGCGCGCCCGGGTGCAGTTGACGAGGCGTCAACCGCCGCACGCGAGGCGCGTGCGCTCCCTGAGAATGGAGTCCTCCCCCTCCGCCTCTCCGGCTCGCAGCCGTTCACGCAGCAAATCGGGCAGTTCATCATGATCGGCGAGCGCACGAACGTGGCGGGTTCTCCCAAGTTCGCCAAGCTCATCAAGGAAAACAAATACGAGGAAGCCGTGGCCATCGCGCGGCAGCAGGTTGAGAACGGCGCGAACATCATAGACATCTGCATGGACGAAGGGATGATTGACGGCGTCGCGGCGATGTCGCGCTTTCTGCATCTCCTGGCCAGCGAACCGGAGGTCGCCAAAGTCCCGTTCATGGTGGACTCGTCGAAGTGGGAAGTCATCGAAGCCGGCCTGAAATGTCTTCAAGGCAAGGGCATCGTGAATTCCATTTCGCTCAAGGCGGGCGAGGAAGAATTCAAACGTCAGGCCCGCGCAGTTTTGAAATACGGCGCGGCGGTCGTCGTGATGGCGTTTGATGAGCAGGGCCAGGCGGCGACGCTCGCCGACAAGATTCGCATCTGCGAACGCGCGTATCGCATCCTCGTGGACGAAGTCGGCTTTCCGCCCGAGGACATCATTTTCGATCCGAACATTCTCACCGTCGGCACGGGCATCGAGGAGCACAACAACTACGCCGTGGACTTCATCGAGGCCACGCGTTGGATCAAGCAGAACCTTCCTCACGCGAAAGTCAGCGGCGGCTTGTCCAACGTGTCGTTCAGCTTCCGCGGCAACAACCCCGTGCGCGAAGCGATGCACAGCGCGTTCCTGTTTCACGCCATCAAAGCCGGCATGGACATGGCCATCGTGAACGCCGGCATGTTGGAGGTTTACGAGGAGATCGAGCCGGAGTTGAAGGAGTTGGTGGAGGACGTGTTGTTGAATCGCCGTCCTGACGCAACCGAACGACTGGTCGAGCACGGAGAAAAGTTGAAAGCATCCGGCGCTGCCAAAGACCAGAAGGCGGACATCGCGGTGCTGGAAGCGTGGCGCAAAGGCACAGTCGAAGAGCGCCTTTCCCACTCGCTCGTCAAAGGCATTGACGCCTGGATCAACGAGGACACCGAAGAGGCGTTGAAGAAATACGGCAAACCGCTCACAGTCATCGAAGGCCCGTTGATGGCGGGCATGAGCGTCGTTGGCGATCTGTTCGGCGCGGGCAAAATGTTCCTGCCGCAGGTCGTGAAGTCGGCGCGCGTGATGAAAAAATCCGTCGCGTATTTGCAGCCGTTCATGGAAGCCGAGAAGGCCGCCATGGCTGCGCGCGGCGAAGCCGTGAAGACGCAGGGCAAAATCGTTCTGGCCACCGTCAAAGGTGACGTGCACGACATCGGCAAGAACATCGTCGGCGTCGTGCTC
>DAOLDN010000260.1:0-5725 GCA_035327385.1 Verrucomicrobiota bacterium
GCGGTTGTTGTGGCGGACGTTGAACGACCTCTGGCGGTTTCGGCGAGGGAGCGGGAGTGCCCGCGCCGGGATTGGAAAACGGCTTGTCCGTGGTGATCATCGGGATGAATTCAATCACCTCCATGTCGTCCACCGGATTTCGCGACGACAGGAACGCCGGCCCCACGACCAGAATCACGATCAGCAACAGGTGGACGCCTGTCACTGCCATGAAACATTTTTTTTGAGTCCGGTTCATCGGCTTCGGTTCATCGGTTTCCGGGAGGCTCGGTGCGCAACGAGTAACGCGTGATGCCGTTGCGCTGGCAGCGGTCTATCACCGCGTACAAATCCTTGTTGCGCCCCATTTCGTCCGCCCGGATGTAAACCACCAGTTCGGGATTGGAACGGAACGCCTTCACCAGTTCCGATTCCAATTGGTCCAGGGTCACGCGCCGTCGGTCCAGCATGTAAACGCCCTGCGAGCTGATTTCGACGGTGCGCACGTCGGATTTGTTCACCGGCTTGTCCGGCCTGCCGCCCGTGGGCAGTTTCAAATTGATGCTCTGCTCCAGCAACGGCGTCGTGATGACGAAAATGATCAACAACACGAACGCCAGGTCCAGCAGCGGCGTGATGTTGATCTCGCTCAACGTCACCAGATGACTGCGTTGTGAAAAACGGCGCACGAATCAGTTGCAGGTTGAATGTTTCAGGTTACAGGTGACTTGCTCAACGATTGCCGGATTTGCGGACTCTCGAATTGCTTGGATACGTTTCCAGATAGCGAATAAACTTCGCCAGCCGCCGGGACAAGGCTCGCGCAGTCTCAATCAATCCGTCGCACTCCTTCTGGCTGACGTATTCCTGGTCCAAAGCCACATAAAGCTGCGAACGCACCTCGCCGTTGGAGCCTTTGGCAATGTTCAGGAACTGAACGAATTCCTTCCGGCTGCCGCGCTCAAATCCCTCCGCGATGTTGGACATCACGGACGTTGCAGCGCGACGGACTTGTTCGCGCAAGCCTGCGTCCCGATAGAACTGTCGTTGCTTTGAGGCTGTGTAAATCGCTTTGACGAGTGCACGGGCGTCTTGCCAGACACCCAAATCTTCGAACTGTTGCGCTGTAGCCATGAGATTCCTTTCACCATCGTTGTTTGCTTCGACGACATCAACCAACCAGCAGCAGGCCATACAAATGTCAACAACCTGCAACTTTCAACCTGCACCCTGCAACTGCCTATTCTTCCAGATATTCGGTTTCCATCTTGGAAACCAGTTCCTGCGCGAAGTTGTCCAGTTGCACGGTCAACACGCGCAGATTGTGGACGAGCCAGTTGTAACCAAACATGGACGGAATGGCCACGAGCAAACCCGCCACCGTGGTGATGAGCGCCGCGGCGACGCCCGGCGCCATCGCAGCCATCGTGGCGCTGCCCTGTTGGGCGACGTGGCCGAACGTGCTCATCACGCCCCAGACCGTTCCCAGCAATCCCAAGAACGGCGCGCCGCTGACGGCGATGGCCAGCAGGATGAGGCCCGATTCCAGTTTCAACGATTCCTGGGCCACGGCGTTTTCCATGAGGCGTTTGACGTGTTCCATGCTTTTGAGTGAAAGGTGCTTCTTGCGGCCCTCGTCGCCTGAGACTCGCAGCCTTGCGTCCAGTTCCAGACTGCCGGCCTGATAAACGGCAAACAGCGGACAACCCTCCGCCTGGATGCGACGGTCGAACATTTCGAGCACGGACGACTGTGTTTTGAACTCAGTCAGGAAGAATTGGTTCAATTTTTTGGCGCGCCGCATCTGGAGGGCCTTGTACGCCATGACGGACCACGCCATCACGGAAAAGAGCATCAGCAGGACAATGATGATCTTCGCCTCAGGCGTGGCCTGTTCCCAAATGTAGAGGAGTTCCGCCTTGTTGGAAGCGGTCCCCACGGCACCAAAAAAACACAATCCGTTCATGAATCGCGAATGGTAGTGGCTTACAAGAACTGTTCCGGAAAACGCTCCGGGACGTTGTTTTGACCGGGCATGGCGACACCACAGGCCGCCACAGTTCAAAACGGACTTGTGAAACCGTTTCTACCAACTTGGTCGTGAGGAACCGACGAATCGCCCAAGCAGCAGTGCAACACCACCGACTTCGGGGAATGTTCTACACCGCCGGACGGGAAATGCAACGGGATTTTGAAGAAAAAAACTTCAACGCCTCGTGGCCTCCAAACCAGTTCTAGCCCATGTCCCCCACATCCGTTCGCCCGGCAAATCGTGAGCATCGCCTGTGGCTTGATCATCAACACCTATGACCGTTTTACGCCCCACTGACGGTCGGATCGGGCGGCCGGTCGCAATCGGTTCACAATGCCGGTCGCGGCACGCAGGGTTTGGATTCGATCTCAACGGTCGCTGCCTTCAATCCCTCGCCATGCGCGGTGAGTTTCAATCTGCCGGGTTCTTTGGTGGATTGAACGAGGACCTGCGCGAGTCCGTTGAACGCGCTGCGGCTCCACTGCACCGGCGCCGACCCGCCCTGGAATTGCAGTGTCACGCCCTTGTTGATGCCGCCTTGCGCGCGGATGTTGAGAATGCCCACGGCGATGGTGTTTTCACCGGCTCGCAGATAAGGCTTGATGTCGAACAGCAACGGCACGTTTCCGTCCCGTGATTCGCCGGCCTTCTGTCCGTTCACATAAACCCAGCACCAGTCGTCAATCGAGTTGAGCCGGAGTTCCACGTTGCGCGAGGCGATGTCCGCATCCGCGAGGTTCACCACAGTGCGGAAAACACCGCGCGAATCACCGTCGAGCGGACCGTATTCCGCGTTCACGTCAATCGTCTCCCACGCGGAATCGTCGAACTGCGTTCCGTATTCGGGAATTCCGGCTTTGCGCGCGTCCACTCCCGGTTTCCAGCGCCAGTCGTTCAGCGGCACGGAACGCATCGGAGGCCGCGTCACAAAAACGTCCGGCTCGTGGCAACTGGGGTCGCCGTTGCCCACGCCGATGATTTTGCCGGGGCCGTCCAGTTCAAATCGTATTTTGTTCATCGCCGTGGGAACGAGCCGGCCCTGCGCGTCGCGGAGGTCCACTGTGACGAGACTCACGTCCTCGCCATCCGCGTGGATGGACACGCGGTCGGGAGTGAGTTGGATCGCTGTCGGAACGCCGGTGGTTTCGCGTTTCGTTTCCAGAACGGGCCTGCCGTCCGTGTAGCCGACGGCGGACAGCGTGCCGGGCGCGTATTTCACGTTCCACCGGACGTGGGAATTTTTCTTCACCGGCTGGCGACCGAGACTTTTGCCGTTGAGGAAGAGTTCGACCTCGTCGCAATTGCTGAAGGTGCGCACGTCCATTTCCTCCCCTTCCCTGCCCGCCCAGTTCCAGTGCGGGAACAGGTGCAGCACGCGATTCGTGCTCCACCACGACTGGTAATAGTAATATGTGTCCTTGGGAAATCCGCACATGTCCATCAACCCGAAATGCGAACTGATGCACGGCCAGCCGTAGGGCGTGGGTTCGCCGCGATAATCGAACCCCGTCCACACGAAGCCGCCGGACAGCCACGGTCGTTCGGAGAAAAAAGTCCACCAACGCTCGGCGCTGCTGCCCCAGCCGGGATAATTGGTGTCATAGGCGCTGACGTAACCCCGAGTCTTGTCCGTTTCGTAAATGCCGCGCGTGGCTGTCGCGCTGGATTGTTCCGTGCCCAGTTGCGGCTGGCCGGGATGCGCCCGGCGATAGGCGTCAATGTCGCGCACGGTGTAATTCCATCCGCGCACTTCGATGATGCGGTTGATGCCCGGCACGTCGCCGACGTGCGACGCGTAGGTGACTGGCCGTGTGGGATCGAGTTGTTTGACGCGGCGCTGCATGCTCTCGCCGACGCGGCCGCTGACCTCGCTGCTTTGAACCCACTCCTCGTTGCCCAGACTCCAGGCGATGATGCTCGGATGATTGCGATCGCGAACAACCAGTCTTTCAAGTTCCGCCATCGTCGCGTCGTCGCTGCCCAACAGCCGGTTCTCGTTCAGCACAATCATTCCCAGCCGGTCGCACGCCTGTAAAATTTCCTTCGTCGGCGCGTGATGACCGACGCGGTAGGCGTTTGACCCCATCTCCTTGAGCTTCGCGACGCGGAAGTAATGCACGGCGTCCGGCACTGCGGCGCCGACTCCGGCGTGGTTCTCGTGGTTGCAGGTGCCCTTGATGACGTAAGGCTCGCCGTTGAGCAGAAATCCCCTGTCCTTGTCGAACGTCACCGTGCGGATGCCGAACTCCGTTTCGACGCGATCAACAATTTTGCCGCCGCTTTCGACGGTGGTGATGAGTTTGTAAAGATTCGGAGTTTCAGGAGACCACAATTTCGGCTTGTGTTCGCCGCCGCCGCCGAGCGTGGCGTGGGAAAGCACTCGTTCATCGGAATAGGGAGCCACATCAGTCTTCTGCTCCCATTGCGCAACGGAAACTCCATCCGGTCCGATGATTTGGGATTTCAAAACAGCCTCGACCGGCGAAGCCTGTGAATTGCGCAGCAGGATTTCCGCGCGAACGTCCGCTGCCTCGGAAATGGGTTTGCCCAGTGACCGCGAATAGACAAACACTCCGTCCGGCGCGACCGCCAGCGGCGCTGTCTTCACCAACCACACATGCCTGTAAATGCCCGCGCCCTCATAAAACCAGCCTTCCGGCTCGCTGGCGTCCACCTTGACAGCCAGCAGATTCGTTCCGGCCATGTTGGCGAGGTCCGTGATTTCAAAGCGGAAACTGGTGTAGCCGCTCTCGTGTTTGCCCAACAACCAACCGTTGAAAAAAACCGTGCAATTGCGCATCACACCGTCGAATTCCACCCAAAGCCGTTTGCCTGCGTCCGACTCCGGCAACACAAACGCGCGCCGATACCATGCCTCGCTGTTCTGCGGAAAGCCGCGTCCGATGGCCTTGAACCCCTGCCACTCGCTGGCCTTTGGATCGAACGGCAGTTCGTTGGCCCAATCGTGAGGCAGGTCCACATCGCGCCAGCTTGCGTCGCTGAAGTCGGGTTGCGCCGGGCCGACGCTGTAACCGGCCTTGGTGAGATTGAGAGCGCTGCCCCATTCGTTGCCGGGGTGGAATTTCCAGCCGAAATCCATCAACAACCTCTCGCGCGGCGACGCGGCGGCGTCCGCCGTCCCGATGAAAACGGCGCATAACAGCGACAACAAAGGGGCACACGCGCGAACGAACGAATAATGCATGTCGAAAGATTACAGCCGGATTCCAACGGCGCAATTCTTTCGTCCCCAACACGGAAAGAAGCAAATCCGCAACGGCGTCCCGGCGGAGCGCAGCCATTACCGAGCGCCGGTCTGAAAATGTGGCGGCGGGCATCCTTGCCTGCCGTGGAGGACGGCATCTTGCCGCCCGGCCTCGCGCGTAATGGATTGCGCTTCCGAATGACTTCGGAGCGTACTGAGACAAAGCGCCAGAGGGCTGGCGCACTTCAAGACGCTTCGCGCTGTAGTGAATCATTCGTGAGCGCGCCAGCGTCTTGGAGTGCGGCGGCCCTCCGCCGCTTTTGCGTTCGCCGCAGTTGCGACTCTCGAAAGTTTAGTTTCGAGTGCGCTTTTGTCCGTCGGGCTGGAAGCCCTGGTCCCGCCATCGCGGGGTCAGCCTGGATGGCCGACGCTACCATTTCAGACAGTCTCTAAACCGAATCCATGCAGACGAATGGGAGCAAAAAAACGCAGAGACGCTGAGAACGCGG
>DAOLDN010000261.1:0-5720 GCA_035327385.1 Verrucomicrobiota bacterium
CACGTCCACCCTCCGCAGTCAGCCTGCTACGGAGGACGGGCAACACGCAACACGCCTTCAACTGCGCACCAGATTCACGAATATCTCCATCTTGTCGCAACTCTTGGCGCGGAACACACACCGCTTGCGCCACTGGTCTTTGTTGGTGAAGACGAGATTGAGGTGGCGCTGAAGAAGTTTGGATTGTCGCCAATCGTCGCCGCCGGACAGCCGGTCTTCGCGCTGAATCCCGGCGCGGAATACGGACCGGCCAAACGCTGGCCTGCGGAGCGTTACATCGCCGCGGCGCGTGAAATCCAGCGCCGTGCGAATGCAGTGTGTCTCGTCCTTGGTGGCAAGGCGGACGTGGAAACCGCCACGACCATCGCAGGCAGCCTTACGCAACACGCAACACGCAACACGTTCAATCTCGCCGGCAAAACCTCGCTCCGCGAACTGATGGCTGTGCTGAAAGTGTCGAGTGTGCTGCTGACGAACGATTCCGGACCGATGCACGTCGCGGCGGCGTTGGGAACGCCGGTGGTTGTTCCTTTCGGAAGCACGTCGCCGGAACTGACCGGACCGGGGCTGCCCGGTGATGCGCGCCACAAATTGATTCAATCCGACGCTCCCTGTTCCCCGTGTTTCCTGCGTGAATGTCCGATTGATTTCCGCTGCATGAACGGCATCAGCGTCGAGCGCGTGGTGGACGCGGCGATGACCGTCATTCGATAAAGCTTCGGAGGTTTTTCCCAAAAAGCTCCAAACGCCAACACCCAACCTCCAGAGAAGTTCCAAGCCCCAGACCCCAATCTCAATCTGCCCAGCGCCGTCCTGGAGTTTGGTGATTGAAGTTTGAAGTTTCTCTGGAGCTTGGAGCTTGGAATTTGGAGTTTTCCCACCGCTTGCCATCTGTGGGCGTCTGCCGGATACTGCGCGCGTGGAAAATCCGGTCACACAACTCGCCGAGAAACTGGTGGCGTCCTACGCCCGCATCGGCGGCATCAATCACCTCGACGGAAAAAACCTCCCGTCCAAGACCGCCGTCACGGCCATCACGTGCGACCTGCTGCAATTGCTGTTTCCCGGATTCTTCGCCGAAAGACTCATTCATTCCTCCGAGATCAAGGTGGAAACCGCGTCACTGCTGGATTCAGTCCTCGACCGGCTTGAGAACGAGATTCTAAAAAGCCTCGAATACAATCCGCCGGCTGAGTATCACAAATCCAAATTGCGCTCCGCCGCGCACAGTCTGACCGTTGAATTCCTGGGCAGCCTGCCGCGTTTGAGGGAATTGCTGCAAACCGACGTTGAAGCTGCCTACAACGGCGACCCTGCTGCTTTGAGCCGCGAGGAAGTCATCGTGGCGTATCCGTTTGTCGAAACCGTCGCCGTCCAACGCCTGGCGCACGAGTTGTATTTGAAGAACATTCCGTTGATTCCCCGCATCATGACCGAATGGGCGCATGCCCGCACGGGAATGGACCTGCATCCCGGCGCGCAGATCGGCACGCACTTTTTTGTGGATCATTGCACGGGCACGGTGGTGGGCGAGACGAGCATCATCGGCGACCACGTGAAGATGTATCAAGGCGTCGGACTCGTCGCCAGATCACTCGCCGCCGGACAGGCTTTGCGCGGCCAGAAGCGGCATCCGACGATTGAAGATCGCGTGACCATTTATGCCGGAGCGACGATCATGGGCGGCGACACCGTCGTAGGCGAGGGGAGCACCATCGGAGCGAACGTGTTTCTGACCAACAGCGTCCCTGCCAATTCAATCGTGGTCCAGGAAGACGCGAACGTGAAAGTACTGAGCAAGAAAGACCGCTCACAGAAGGTCGCCGACTTTCACATCTAGGCCGATTGCGCCGGATCTGCCGAAACTTTACACGAAAAAGGATGCTCGGCAGGACGCGTCACTCCGTGCGCGCCGCTCTCCGGACACGGCTCCAACGGCGCTCTCAAACTTCCGGCGGGCAATGGGCCAGGCCGTGGGCTTCGGCAACGACCTTGTGGGTGATCTGGCCGTTCATCACGTTGATGCCGCCGATCAACGCGGGCTGGCGGCGGCAGGCCTCGGCAAGGCCGTGTTCGGCCAGCGTCTCGATGTAGCGGAACGTCACGTTCGTCAGCGCCTGTGTCGCCGTCCGCGCGTAAGCGCCCGGCATGTTCGCCACGCAATAATGCGTGACGCCCTCCTCGACATAGACGGGATCGTGATGCGTCGTGGGTCGCGACGTTTCCGCGCAGCCGCCCTGGTCAATGGCGATGTCCACCAGCACGCTGCCGGGCCGCATGCGTTGCAACATGGCCCGCGTGATCAGTTTTGGAGCTTTCGCGCCGGGAACGAGCACCGCGCCAATCAGCAAGTCCACCGAGGGCAGCAGTTCCAGCAGGTGCGATTCGTTAGAGTAAAGCGTGTGCGCGGTGTGCAGCGTGATGTCGAGAAATCGCATGCGTTCGAGGTCCACTTCCAGAATGGTCACGTCCGCTCCCAGTCCCTGCGCCATGCGAGCGGCGTTGATGCCCGCCGCGCCGCCGCCGATCACGACCACTTTTCCCGGCAACACACCGGGCACGCCGCCCAACAGCACGCCGCTGCCGCCGAAATGTTTTCCGAGGAAATAACCTCCGACGAGAATGGACATGCGGCCCGCAATCTCGCTCATCGGTTCGAGCAACGGCAGCCGGCGGTTGACCTCCACGGTCTCGTAAGCCAGCGCGGTGACTCCGGATGCCATCAGCGCCTCCGTCAATGGCCGGCTTGCGGCAAGGTGCAGATATGTGAACAACAACTGTCCTTTGCGCAGCAATCCATATTCGTCGGGCAACGGCTCTTTGACTTTCACGATCAGTTCCGCCTCGGCAAACGCCGCCGCGTGCGAGTCCACAAGCGTCGCGCCCGCGTGTTCGTATTCCGCGTCCGCATAACCCGCTCCCAGTCCCGCGCCTCGTTCCACCACGACGCGATGCCCGTGTTTGGCGAGTTGATACGCGCCGGACGGAAGCAACGCCACGCGGTATTCCTGCTCTTTGATTTCCTTGGGTACGCCGATGATCATAACGGAAAACTCTGGTTGTCGTCGGTGGTGACATTCGCCACGGGAGCGTGCGGCGCAACGTCCGACTGCGCCGCCCCGGACGTCTGCGCCGCGCCTTTCTCGATCTTCGATTCCCGCGCGGCGACTTCGTTCGCAGTCGGGATGCCATGTTTCTCGAACGGTTCGGTCACAACGTCCACTGCGGGCGCGGCGGCCGACCGGGAAGTCTCAGTCTCTCCGGCAGTCGCGGCCGCTGTTCCCGCGGCGGACGCGGCAGTCGCCGCAACGAACGCCGGGACAAGCTTCTCCTGTTCTGCCCCGGACTTGGGCGCTGCGAGTTCGAGCCGCGCCTGGGCGCGATTGACCATCACCAGCATCGTCACAGAACTTGCCGCAGCCTTTTCCGCGTCCTGGATCCTGGCAAATTCGCCGAGCACCTCCGCCCGCACCGGTTCGTCGCGTGTCAACAATTCCTGTCCCACGGTGGCGCGCATGGCCACCAGCACATGGTGCGCGTTGATGTCCTCCAGCGGACGCGCCGGGGCATAGGCGGCTTCGCCCCGCGAAACTTCCACGACCAGTCGCGCCGCGATCAACACCTGCAACACCTGTTGCACCAGGCGGCTGGGAATTCCCAGTTCCGACGAAATGTTGGCGACCGACGGCGGCGGCAGGCTGCGTTGGAAGCGCTGGCAGATGCAGGTCATCAATCGCAGCGCCACGAACTCGCGCCCGCGCTGATTGACGTTTTCCACGAGGCGCTCCTGGAGATAGGCGGAACGATTCTGAAACGCGTAAGCGATCTGCGCCCCGAGCAGCAGGATGAGCCACGACAGAAACAGTCCGGCCATGAACACGGGCACCAGACCGAGGCTTCCGTAAATCTTGCTGTTGACCACCACACGCGAGACGTAAAGGAAACCGAACATGTTGTTGACCAGCCACAACGTCCCCGCCACGGCGCCGCCGACGAACGCCGCGCTGTAATTGACCTTCGTGTTTGGAACCAGTTTGTAGAGCGAGGCAAATCCGATCCACAACATCGCCAGCGGCACCGCCTGCAACAACAACTGGCCGGCGACCGTGCCGCCCACCATGTCCTTGGTCGCCTGAAATTGCGCTCCGCCCCACAACGCCAGCGCCAGGGCCAGCATCACGGGGCCGAGCGTGATGACGCCCCAATACGTCACCACGCGCAACAGCACGTTGCGCCCGCGCGTGACGCCCCAGATGTCGTTGAACGTCTCCTCCACGCGGCTCAACATCACAAAGGCCATGGACAACAGCAGCACCACGCCCGTCAGGCCCAGCGCGCCGCTCTGTGTGTTCTGGATGAAATCGTGAATGTGACGCGCCGCCTCCTTTTGCGCCGTGACCACGCGCGGGTCGGTGATGGAGGCGACGGCGTTGGTGTCGCCGTCCGTCGTCGCGGCGTGTTCCGCCGTGGCCACTGGCGGGCCGTTCGTTCCGGATACCGTCGAGGCGGTCGCGTTGGTGTCCGCGCCGTCGAGGTAGGCGTTCCACATGGCCTCGTCGTCGAACAACAGCGGCGGAGCGATGCGGACGGATTTGTTGGTATTGACCTCGGCCGGCGGAACGACGCTGGCGACGAAATGGTCAATGAACTGGTAGATTTTGTCCTCGCCCTCGGCCTTGAGCAGGCTGCTGGCGACGCTCAGGCCCAGGGCCAGCATGGGGATCAACGCCAGCAGGCTGCTGTAGGAAAGAGCCGAGGCGCGAATGGGACAGCGGTTGCGGATGAAACTTTGCCCCACCAACACCCAGAAATGGATGAACTTCTCGACCCACGTCAGACCGCTCTCCAGCGCGAACCAGTCCTCGCCATCCGCACCGCGCTGGCCGGTGACGAGCTGTGTGAGCCGGGCAAATCGCTTCTTGAACATGACGACGCGGCAACGCTAACAAAGCCCCCGCGCAAGTCACGACTTTCATGCGGCGCAACCGAAACCGGTGACCGACAAGTTGGAGTTCAAGCTTCAGCTTGTCCTGTGTCGCAGCGCGCTCCGAACACGCCAAACCGAATCCATGCAGAAAGACGGCGACAAGCTCAACGCAGAGACGCGGAGAACGCGGAGAAGCGCAAAGATTCCTTCTGAAGAATGGTCCCACCAAATGGCGGGTTGACCGCACCTCTCTCCGCTCTGCGGCTCTCTGCGCCCTCTGGCCTCTGCGTTCATCGGGTCACTTTTCGACTGCATGGACTCGGCTCAGAGCACGCTGAAGCGTGGACTCCAGCCGATTGACAGTCACGGTCGAATTCGGCGTTGCATTGGAATCGTCCGCACGTTCCTGAGTTTCATAGGATATTCCATTCCATTGGGATGCGATTCATGCTTAACTACAGTGCGCTTTGCCGGGCCGCCTGGCACGTCAAGTCGCTCACCGGACAATGAAGACAAGTGCCAAAGTCGTGTCTTCGAGGTTCTCTGGTTCGTGCTTCAGAGTTCACGGTCAGTTTGTTGCCCACTCCCAACGCCCGTCCGGGCGGAAATGTCCCGCCACAGTTCGCGGCCTTCCGTGTATTGAAAGACCATCGTTATGAAAAGAACTCTGATTCCATGCTGCCTTGTCGTCATCGGCCAAACCTGCCTCGCAAATGTTGATGCTATTCCAAGTACCCCCCCCCCAGGCGGCGGTGAGTGATTCTTTCAGTGTCGTTGCCCGCACGGCTCACAG
>DAOLDN010000262.1:0-5698 GCA_035327385.1 Verrucomicrobiota bacterium
CCCGCGATGTTTGTGTCGCGTTGGTGTCGCCGGTGTTATTGCCGGTGCGATTGGCACGCGGCAGTTCGGTTTCATCGTCCGCAGGGCGGGCACGACCGGCGTTGCCTCCCTCCGACCACGACGCGGCGTCATCAATGCCGCCGTGGAAAATCTTCCCGGTCCGCAATGACGCGTAGCCGTTTTGTTTGAACAACTGCGGAAGCGTCACCCAGTCCGGGTGCGCGTTACGGAAGTCAACGCGGTTGCCTAATACACCCGTCGTGGAAGGATGTCGCCCTGTGAGCATCGAGGCGCGGGAAGGATTGCAAAGCGGGAACTGACAGTAGGCGCGGTCGAATTGCACTCCCTGGCTGGCGAGCGCATCGAGGTTTGGTGTCTTCGCCAGCGCGCTGCCGTAACTGCCCGTCTCGGCGCGAAGGTCATCCGAGATGATGAACAGCACGTTGAACCGGTTGCTGTCCGCAGACTGCGCCGTGAAGGCCGCAATCAACGCAGCGGCGGCCAGCCCTCGCATTAGGGTATGGGTCCACAGGTTCATTGATCAATCGGCTGGAAACATACATCGCCGTGCCTCGCCGGGACAATACTCAGTTCGGGTGAACCCGGGGGTGATACGAGGCGGGTAATAATGACAGAATTTCCAAAGTCGTGAGTCGAAACGTCATCAACGCCGGGAGTTCACGCCGGCCCGGTCAACGGTTGGCTGCGGAGTTTCCGGCGGACATGAACGCGTAGATCAACAAGCCAACGATGATGAGTCCCATCACGATGCCGACGATCAGGAAGATGCGGTTGGCCTTGTTTTCCTTTTTTGCGAAACCGACGTTGGCGGTGTCGAATCCCGGTGGCCGTCCGCCGGTTTCCAGTTCGTTCAATTTGACGCCGCGCTGCATGACCATCGTGGAGTCCACCGGTTTGCGCGAAGCTTGCGCGCCCTCGGCTTCCAGACGCAATTGTATCTGGCCCAAGCGCAGGATCTGACCGGGCTTGAGTGTGCCCTCGGTGATCTGTTCGCCTTCGATGAACGTTCCGTTTGTGGAGCCGAGGTCGCGGACGCGCACCTCCTGGCCTTGAAGGAGGATTTCGCAATGATGGCTCGAAACCGAGGGATCAACGATGGGGAACGTATTGTCGTCCACCCGGCCGATGGTGGTCTTGTCCACCGACAATTCGTGAAACCGCCCGGTCATGCCCTCGCTGAGGATTACAAGCTTGGCCATATTGTGAATTTGTGAGGCAGATTATGTTCGCGCAATGATTGAAGTCAAACGCAAACGTTGTCGCGCACCCGCAGTTGGCGCATTGGAGGATTCTCCATTGTCACACGCATGGTGGGAATGGAACTCCGGATTTCTCCCGCCGTCTCCCACCGGATTTGACACGCGCTTTGACGCCTGACACGCAGCCTTTCCGCCTGACCTCACATTCAAAGGATCAACGATTACTGTCGCTCTGTCGCAAGTCACGCCGCATGTCTTCTCTCGCCAACCGTTCACACCCGTCCTTTTCTCCCTCAACACCGGCTTCTCCGCGCCGATTTTGGCAAAGCGATGACATTTATTGGCCTTTTGTGTGTTCCTTCTTGAACGCAACGCGTTCCCGCAACAGGGTGGCAGCGTCCGGTCAACGAACTGATTTTATGAACGAGAAGAATGATCGTGCCACATGGCTCAAGGGTGGGGACGCCTGTTGCTCTGTTCCACCGGCGCAACGCGAGCGTCCTTACCGTTTCATCCTGCTGGGCGCTCCCGGCGTCGGCAAAGGCACGCAGGCCGAACTGCTCTGCGCCCGCCTGGGCACATGTCACCTGTCCACCGGCGACGTGTTTCGCGCCGCCAAATGTCTCGCCTGTGGTGAACGCAGCCCCGCCATCGAAGCGGCGATGGACTTCATGCGCCGCGGCGATCTCGTTCCCGACGACACGGTGTTGGACATCGTCCGCGAACGCAAACGCTGCCTGAATTGCCACGGCGGATTTCTGCTCGATGGCTTCCCGCGAACCGTCATGCAGGCGGAGGCGTTGATGTCGCTGCTGGAGAAGGAGGACATTCCCGTCACCGCCGTCATCAACTACGAGATGCCGATCCATGAAATCGTCGCCCGGCTTGGAGGACGACGCACCTGTTCCAAGTGCAAGTCCGTCTATCATGCCGTCAATCGCCCGCCAAAAGTCGAGGACGTCTGCGACCAGTGCGGCGGTGAACTTATCCAACGCGAAGACGACCGGCCCGAAGCCATCCAGCTTCGCATGGAGGTCTATGAGAAAAGCACCCGTCCGCTGATTGATTATTTCAACCGCCACAGCCTGCTGGTGACAATCCCCGCGCAGGGAACACCCGAGGAGATTTACAGCCGCACTATCGCCACGCTCAACAGCATCACGCTGACCAACCGCATCCCCGCTTGAAACAGCACGAGTAGAATTGTCGGGATCTCGTCGGTTGAATCGTTCCGCGGATTGCGCTCCAAGTAAAAGCGCCAGGGAACCAGCCCTGCTTTCATAATTCATCCTTCATCCTTCATAATTCCAACCTGCCGCGGAGGTCTTGCTTGATTGAAACCGTTGCGGGGCGTACAAGCTTCGCGAATGGCGTGGCTTGACACCCTCATCCGATTCTGGCCGCACCTCGTCGCCGTGTTCACGTTCCTCGCGGCGGCGCTGGCCTCCGTTCACGCGCTGCTCAACAAACGGGACTCCCGCGCCGCCGTCCTGTGGCTCGGATTCATCTGGCTGTTGCCATTGTTCGGCCCGATCCTCTATCTCTCCCTCGGAGTCAACCGCGTCAATCGGCGCGTCAAACCGTTGCGTTCGCAGACGCATCTCGCTTCCCCACGCGCCGTGCCTCGTGACATGGGAGAATTCCACATCCACGAAGCCCAACACCTCAGAACCCTCTCGCGCGCCGTCGAAAACGTCACCCGCCGCCCGCTCCTGCCGGGCAACCGCGTCGAACCGCTCATCAACGGCGATCAGGCCTTCCCCGCCATGCTTGAGGCCATTGACGCCGCAACAACCTCCATTTCCCTGGTCACTTACATCTTCGACAGGGACGCCAGCGGCCTCGAATTCGCCGACGCCCTCGCCCGCGCCGTCAAACGCGGAGTCGCCGTGCGCGTCCTCATTGACGACGCCGGAGCCCGCTACTCATGGCCGTCCATTTTGCCACGTCTCCGTCGCAGCGGAGTCACAGTCGGCAGATTCCTTCCCACGTTTCCACTCTGGCATTTCATGACCATGAACCTGCGCAATCATCGCAAGGCGCTCATCGTGGACGGCAAAACCGCTTTCACCGGAGGCATGAACATCCGCCACGGAAACCGGCTGGCCGCCAAACCAAAACACCCCGTCCAGGATTTGCACTTCTGTGTCGAAGGCCCCGTCGTGGCTCAATTGCAGGAAGCGTTCGTCAACGACTGGGCATTCGCCACGCACGAAACACTGGATGGCGACGCATGGTTCCCCGCGCTGCAAGATTCAGGCAACGTCATCAGCCGCGTGATCACCGACGGTCCGGACAGCGACCTCGACAAGCTCCGCTGGGCGCTGCTCGCCGCGCTGGCCGGGGCGCAATCTTCGGTGCAGATTCTCACGCCCTATTTTCTGCCGGACACGGCGCTGGTCACGGCACTCAACCTCGCCTCGTTGCGCGGTGCCCGCGTGGACATCGTCCTGCCCTCCGTCAACAACCTCCCCTACGTTCACTGGGCCAGCCGCGCCATGTGGTGGCAGGTGCTCGAACACGGCTGCCACCTCTGGCTCACACCCCCCCCGTTCGACCACTCCAAACTCGTCGTCGTGGACGGACACTGGGTCAGCATCGGCTCGGCCAACTGGGATCCGCGAAGCCTCCGTCTCAATTTCGAACTCAACGTCGAGTGCTACGGACGCGAACTGGGACGCCGCATGCAATCTCTCGTCCAGCAAAAACTCGCCCACGCCCGCGAAATCAACCTTGCCGACGCCGACGCGCGCAGTTTCCCCGCCAAGTTGCGCGACGCCACCGCCCGCCTCTTCATGCCCTACCTCTGACCGGTTTCCCCGACCCCGGACGCCGCACCATGGCCCCGACTTTTGCGACAGATTCCGAGTTGCCTGCGCAGCATAAAATGTCCGGGTCAGACAGCCAGGGCGCGAAGCCTTGCACCCATGTCCGTCCACCCAAGAACCGTTGCGTCTGCCTGTAACAAACGCCATCCGCCCGTCGTCTATGCCCGCATTCTCATTCATTGATGAAATGTCGAACACCAATTTCCCGAACGAAGGCGGCGCACGAAGTCGCCACCAGCGCGTTCCGCGTCAAACAACAATAAACAATTCCCGGCGCGACTTGACCTCAAGCATCGGATGAATGAAACCTCACGTCATTCGTCTGGAACGTGACCCGGATTTCCGGAGCCGTCGCCCAATCATGAAATCAAAGTCTTTACTACTGTCGCTCGCCTCCACGCTTGTGCTCGCCTGCCTGAACTCCAGTCTTGCGGCCGACGTCACGTTTCGCGAAAGCGACAAGACCTTTTTTCTCAACAACGGAATTCTCGACGTGCGGATCGAGAAATCGTCCGGCGACGTTTTCTCCATCAAATATCAGGGTGTCGAACTCCTCGCCCAATCCAGTCCGGGCGGCGCGCTGGGCGGCTACTGGTCGTCGGTGGGCGGCGCGCGGTCGGGCACCAAACGCGAGGCGCTTGTCCGCATTGACCCCGCCGGCAATGGCGGTTCGCGCGTTGAAGTCGCCTGTCGCTTCTACAATGAACCCGGCCATCCCGAAGCCCCGCTGGACGTGGAAATCCGCTATTCGCTGGCGCGCGGCGAAAGCGCCCTTCACACCTACCTCATCTGGCGGCACAAACCCGGCTACCCGGCCTTCGGCGTCGGTGAGGCACGCTTCGCCGTCAAACTCAATCCCGACGTCTTCGACTACATGACCATTGACGAGCAACGCCGCCGCATCATGCCCGCCGGCGATGACTGGGACCGCGGCCAACCCACCAATCTCAAGGAAGCCCGCCGCATGACCACCGGCATCCACAAAGGCCACGTCGAACACAAATACGACTACTCCGCACTCATCTACGAAATCCCCGCCTACGGCTGGTCCAGCACCACATATCGTCTCGGCTTCTGGTTCGTCAATCCCAGTTTCGAATACATGGCCGGCGGCCCCACCAAGGCCGAATTGACGGGCCACCTCGACGTCAACACCGGCGGCACGCCCACGCTGCTCAACATGTGGCTCGGCAGCCATTACGGCGGAAGTTCCCTCGTCGTGGGTCAGGATGAGGACTGGACCAAGGTCATCGGCCCGTTCGTCATCTACTGCAATTCACTGCCCGAAACGCAATCCGTTGCAAACACCGACGCCATGCACCGCGCACTGTGGAAAGACGCACTCACCCGGGCAGAAAAGGAATCCGCCGCATGGCCTTACGACTGGGTCACGCACCCGGATTACCCGCCCGCCGCGCACCGTGCAACCATCGCCGGACGCATCGTGTTGCGTGATCCGTTCGAGCCCCACGCAACCATGAGCAACCTCTGGGTCGGAGTCACAGCGCCCGACTATCTGCCGCCGGCGCGCACCGGTTTCGGTCAACGCAGCCGCACCAACACGCCCGCCGAAGGTTCATTCACAAACGCTCCCGGTCGCGGACTGGGCGGCTTCGCTCGTGGCGGTTTTCCTCCCCACGTGGACTGGCA
>DAOLDN010000263.1:0-5682 GCA_035327385.1 Verrucomicrobiota bacterium
TACACGGCCACCAAACCCGGCATCTACATCGTGAGCTTCCGCGCGTTGGACTTCTCAACCAACGGCGCGGGCAACGGACCGATCCATGCCCCGTCTGAAACTTTTCAGCTCCGATTTCAGGCCGGCCTGACCATCAGCTCCATCACACAGCAAGACGGGCACGCAGCAGTGGAGTTCGGAGCCACTGGCGGTGGCGCGTTCGCTCTCGAACACGCTACGCCGATTTACGGGACGAACCTCTGGCAACAAACAGGCAACACCATCGCCGGCAACGACCATCTGCTGACTCTGACCGACACGAATCAAATCAACGGCACGCGACTCTACCGGATTCGCAGGGATTGATGCCCGATGACGGCTGTCGCGTTGCCATCGGTGCGACAGATTGTCCGCTACCGCGCGGAGTACGGAATTCCCGTTTCCACAGCGGCGACTTTGAGCTAGACTGCGCGCATGAATTTGACGGAACAAATGACCCAACTGGCCAGACAGGCCAGGGCCGCGTCCCGTGAACTTGCCAAACTGACGACGGCGGAGAAGAACGCCTGCTTGCTGGCGATGGCCGGCGCACTGGAGAAAAACGCCGACGCGCTGAAGCAGGCGAATGACGTGGACATGGAAACGGGAGCGAAGATGGGTTTGACCTCCGCCATGCTTGACAGGTTGAAGCTCGACGACAAACGCATCTCAGGCATGGCAAACGGATTGCGCGAAGTCGCTGCACTGCCCGATCCCGTCGGGAAGGTTCTTGACGAACGGACGCGGCCCAATGGTCTGAAGCTGCAAAAACTTTCAACGCCCATCGGTGTCGTCGTCATCATCTACGAATCGCGACCCAACGTGACGGCTGACGCCGCCAGTCTCTGTTTCAAATCCGGAAACGCCACGATTCTTCGCGGTGGCAAGGAAGCGCTGAACTCCAACCAGATCATCGCCCACACAATGATCGAGGCCGGCCGTAAAACGCTGCCCGCTTTTCCCGAACACGCCATCCAGGTTGTGCCCACGGCGGACCGCGAGGCGATTCCCGTCCTGCTGTCGTTGACGCAATACGTTGACCTGTGCATGCCGCGCGGTGGCGAGGGACTGATCCGCGCAGTTGCCGAGTGCAGCAAGGTACCGGTCATCAAACATTACAAGGGCGTCTGCCACGTCTATGTGGACGCCGAGGCCGATTTGAAGATGGCCGAGGAAATCGCCATGAACGCGAAGGTCCAGCGCCCCGCCGTCTGCAACGCCATGGAAACATTGCTCGTGGACAAGGCGGTGGCGGAAACGTTTCTGCCCGTCATCGGTTCGCGGCTGTTTGAAAAGCACGTCGAAATCCGCGCGGATGAAACCGCGTTGCCGTTGCTTGGCGCAACACGCAACACGCAACACGGCGACAAATTGAAAAAGGTGGCCGAACAGGATTTCTTCACCGAATACAACGACTACGTCCTGAACATCCGCGTCGTGGACGGAGTGAAAGCCGCGATTGACCACATCAACTTCTATGGCTCGGCGCACTCGGACAGCATCGTGACGAAGAACGAGGCCCGCGCGAAACAGTTTCTGGCGGAGGTGGATTCGGCGGCGGTCTATTGGAACGCCAGCACACGTTTCACTGATGGCGGCGAATTCGGAATGGGTGCCGAAATCGGCATCAGCACCGACAAGATCGGCGCGCGCGGCCCGATGGGACTGGACGAACTGACCACTTACAAATGGCTGGGCATCGGGAACGGACAGGTCCGTTCCTGATGCCCGCCACAATCCGCGTTCACGTCAGGGTCACTTGCTGGCGAACTGCTTGGACAACTCCAGCTTGATGCTGCTCTCGCTCTTGCTGGTGGAAACTGAGAAGCCGTTTTCCTTCGCCCAGCTTTTCAGGAGGTCCGCGCGAGTTTCACTCGGCGTCGAAATCTGGGTCTTGCCGCTTTCGACCATCTTGGTCACGGCGGACAACCATTTCTGATCAGCTTCAGTCGCTTCCGCAGCCAGCGCGACACCGGCCGTCAACAAACAACCACAAACAACTGCGATGAGTTTCTTCATAACGTTCAGTCTCCTTCTGTCACGTTCATTGTGACTTTGCCCGACAATTGGCAGCTTCCATGCCACAGCAATTCCCGCAGCCAGCCGTCGCCCGCGGCATTGAATTCAAACAGGTTCGCAGAGCGATGATCGTTATCCCACAAAACCACCCTTCGGTAACGCGTTCCGAGCCTCGACGCGATCTGGCAGGAAAATGGACACACTCACCTCGACAAAACCCATCGTGTCAAACGCCAAACCCGCGCAGCACGGCCAGCGCGGCCATCACGGCCAATCGTTTTGACGCACACCGACTTGTCCCCTACCGTCATGGCAGTGCAAACAGACGTGCCGACAACGACAAGCGCCGGTCTTGCGGTGGACACAGCCGCAAAAGCCCGCCTCATCCGTGATTCCCTGCCGCCCGGCGGACTGTTTTCCGGCTACAACTGGCGCACCTCCCCCGCTCCATTTTCGCTCGGCGAAAAGCTCGCGAACGAAATCGAATCTCTGGGCCGCGTGCTGCTTCAGTTCTATCGCGCAGTCAATCTGCTCTACCGCAAAAGTGCCGAAGGCAAACAACCGGAGTGGGTCGCCCGCTGGCTCGACCTCGGCAAACCCGCTGATCTCGTGGCACTGCAACGCTCGGCAGCCTTCAAGAACGACGTGCCGCGCGTCATCCGACCCGACTTGCTCATCACGGAAAACGGCCTCGCCGTAACAGAACTCGATTCTGTTCCCGGCGGCATCGGACTGACGGCATGGCTCAATCAAACCTATTCATCCCTCAACTCTCAACCCTCAACCCTCAACCCTCTCGGAGGCCCGGATGGCATGTTGCGTGGATTTGCGTCCATTTTTAGGGACGCAAAGAACGTTCACATCGTCGTCTCCGAAGAAGCCGCCGCTTACAAACCCGAGATGGCGTGGTTGTGCTCACAGTTGAACGAACGCGGTGATACAACCTTCAACCTTCAACCTTCAACCTTCAACGACTTCGCGGACGGCGACGCTGTTTACCGCTTCTTTGAATTGTTCGACCTCGCGAATGTCCCGAACTCGAAAAACATTTTTGATCTGGCTTCAGAGAAGAGAATCAAAGTCACACCGCCACCCAAGCCCGTCTTCGAGGAAAAAATGCTGTTCGCCCTGCTCTGGAATCGAAACCTCGCTGGCTTCTGGCGGCAGGAACTGGGCGAAGCCTTTCTTAACCGCATCAAGAAACTCGTGCCCTACACGTGGATCATTGACCCCGCGCCATTGCCACCGCAGGCTGCCATTCCCGAACTCAATCTCACCGACTGGCAGCAGCTCAAGGCGCTTTCGCACAAGGAACGCGAACTGATCGTGAAAGTCTCAGGCTTCTCGGCACACGCCTGGGGCGCCCGTGGCGTCTTTCTCGGCAGCGACCTGTCTCACGAGCAATGGGCCAAAGCCGTGGACGACGCCATCGCACACTTCAACGAATCTCCCTGCGTCCTCCAGCGTTACCACAAACCCACACTCGTCGAGTCGCAATGGTTCGATTTCGACAAAAATGAAATCGTGCCGATGAAAGGTCGCGTCAGGCTTTGCCCGTACTACTTCGTTTCCGGCGATGGCGATTCCGCCCGCCCGCAACTCGGCGGCGTCCTGGCCACGGTCAACCCCGCCGACAAGAAAATCATTCACGGCATGAGCGAGGCAATCATGTCTCCATGCAGCGTTTGACGGTTTCCGCCGGGGCCGTGTAACATCGGCTCCGAAAAACAAACGGGTATCAAAGGGAAAACATGACTGGCAAATCGCTCTCCAAAATCACGGTCATCGGTCTGTGTGCGTCAGCCGCCGCGATCTTGACGTGGTGGTTCTTGCACGCCGACGGGAACGAACTGAAACTTCGCGTCCCCGGAACCGACGCCGCGCCTGCTGGCGATGCTGGCGGTGGCAATCCCGTCCTCGCCGGCAAGCTCATTCCCGGCAGCACCTCGCCAGCCGATAGTCTGGGCGACTGGCCCCAGTTCCGCGGGCCCAATCGCGATGGCATTGCACCGGAGCGCCCATCTCCGACCCGGCGCGATGCTGCAGATTCGCGCCTCTCCGCGCCCGGTTTGGAGACCGGCACTCCAATCTCCCGCGACTGGAAGACTTCGCCGCCGCGCGAACTCTGGTCGATCGAAGTTGGCGAAGGCTATGCCGGTGTCGCCATCCGCGAGGGTCGCGTTTATTTGCTCGATTACGATCGCGACGCCAAGCAAAGCGCGCTCCGCTGTCTCTCGCTGGCCGACGGACAGGAAATCTGGCGGTTCAGCTATCCGCTCTCCATCAAACGCAACCACGGCATGACGCGCACTGTGCCGACGCTGGCCGAACGTTTCGTAGTTGCTCTGGATTCCAAGTGCAATGTGTTTTGCCTCGACGCCGTCAGCGGCGAACTCCAGTGGAGCACAAGCCTCGTCAATGCATACGGCGCGACCGTGCCCGAATGGTATGCAGGTCAATGTCCGCTTGTAGATGGAGACAAAGTGATCCTCGCGCCGGGCGGCAAGGATGCGTTGCTCATCGCGCTCGATCTCGCCACCGGCAAACTGCTTTGGCAAACGCCCAATCCCAAAGACTGGAAAATGACCCACTCCAGCATCATGACGATGGATTTCGCGGGTCGCCGCCAATACGTCTATTGCGCAAGCAAAGGGGTGGTGGGCGTGGACGCCGCCGATGGCAAACCGCTTTGGGAGACCACTGACTGGAAAATCAGCATTGCCACCGTACCCTCGCCAGTGCCCTTGCCCGACGGACAAATCTTCCTAACCGGCGGCTACAACGCGGGCAGCCTGATGCTGCGACTGCTCCCCCAGTTCCCCGCTTTGGAGGGGTCAGGGGTGGGTTCATCCGAAAATCCAGAACGTGCCGCCGTATTCTCGACTCAAACTCTGTTCAAAATTCCCGCCACTGTCTTCGGTGCCACGCAACACACGCCCATTTTCAAGAACAACCACCTCTACGGCATCCGCGCCGATGGCCGTTTCGTCTGTCTGGACCTCGATGGCAAAGTCGTTTGGGCGAGCGGTTCGGGCGACAGTTTTGGTCTGGGTCCATTTGTCATTGTTGACGACCTGATTTACGCCTTGAACGACTCGGGCAAACTCAGCCTCATCGAAGCCACACCTGCGAAGTTCCAGTTGCTCGCTCAAACTCAAGTCATGTCCGGCCGCGAGTCATGGGCACCGATGGCCCTTGCCGGCAACCGCCTGCTCCTGCGTGATTTGACCCGTCTGGTCTGCCTTGATCTGGGATCCAAATAGCCGCGCTTGTCTTCCCCCGGCCAATATACGGCCAGCTTTTACCAATCTAACGCAAGCGCGCATCCACGGCGCAACCTACGCTGTCCGGTGTTGAACCAACAATACGCGGGGCCGCTCTGACACAGCGAGGGAGGCGTATTGGTTTGCGCCATGAACATTGCCCATCAGCCTCGCGGCGGAAACCGTCGCGATTTCATCCGCAATGGACTCCGGTACGCGCTGCTCACCGGACTGGCGGCGGTGTCGGTGACCCTGTTCAAACGTAGCGGCGGCAAACTCTCCGGACAGACCTGCATCAACCAGGGCGTTTGTTCGCGCTGTACCGCCTTCACCGACTGCGGACTTCCCGCCGCACTCTCGGCGAAGTCCGCCAAACGGGGAG
>DAOLDN010000264.1:0-5667 GCA_035327385.1 Verrucomicrobiota bacterium
GTCCTGCTGGATTGGTTCAGTTCAGGCCGCGCCGCACGGGGTGAGCGTTGGGCGTTCAAACACCTCGAAAGCCGCAATGATGTCTTTATCGGCGGCGAGCGGGCGTTGGTGGATTCCATCCTGCTCAGTTCCGACGAACTCGCCGCGCAGATGGGCCGGTTCAATTGCCTCGCCACGCTGCTGATCATCGGCCCGTCGTTGAAAAGTGCCGGCGAAGCTGTGTTGCAGCAGATCGCCGCTCGCCCGGTCGAGAAACGCGCTGCGTTGACCACCAGCGCCAGTCCGGTGCGGGGTGGGGCGTTGCTGCGCGTCGCGGGCGAGGAAATCGAAGCCGTCCGCCGCGAACTGAGTGGACATCTGACCTTCCTCCGCGACATCCTTGGCGACGATCCGTGGGCGCGGAAATGGTAACGAAATGAAAGCACCAAGCTCCAACATCCAAGCACCAGAGAAACTCCAAATCTCAAGCTCCAACGGCCACGCGTGGCGGAGCACGACGCTTGGCGCTTGGCGCTTGATGTTTCTCTGGAGCTTGGAGCTTGGAATTTGGAGCTTTTAACATGCATCTTTCTCCTCGTGAACTCGACAAACTGACGCTGCACCAGGCAGGCTCGCTCGCGCAGAAACGCCTCGCGCGCGGCGTGAAACTGAATCATCCCGAAGCCGTCGCGCTCATCGCCACCGTGTTGCTGGAATTCATCCGTGACGGCAAAAGCGTCGCCGAACTGATGAATCTTGGCCGCCAGTTGCTTGGGCGAAACCAAGTCATGTCCGGCGTGCCGGAGATGATTTACGACGTGCAGGTGGAAGGAACCTTTCCCGACGGCTCGAAGCTCGTGACAGTGCATCATCCCATCGCCAGCGAGAACGGTGATTTGAAGCTCGCGCTCCACGGCAGCTTTCTACCTGTACCAGACCTCTCTGCTTTCAAACCGACGCCCGAGAGCGATCTCCCTCGCCCCGCCGGACGGGGAGAGGGCCGAGGTGAGGGAATTTTCGCTTCACCCGGTTCAACCGAGATCAAAGAAGGTGAAATCGAACTCAACGTCGGTCGCGCGACGGCAGAGATTCCCGTCACAAACCTCGGCGACCGTCCGATTCAAGTCGGCAGCCACTACCATTTCATCGAGACAAATGGCGCGCTGAAGTTTGATCGCGCTGCTGCTTACGGCAAACGTCTCGATATTCCGGCAGGAACGGCCGTCCGTTTTGAACCCGGCGAAACCAAGACCGTGAAGCTCGTCGAGATCGCCGGGAAAAAGGTCATTCGCGGCGGCAACAATCTTGCAAGCGGTAAAGTTTCTGCTGCTGGAAAGGAAGCCGCATTGAAACGAGTGAAGCTGAAGGGATTTGCAAATGCGGGCGCATAGTCATCGTAGCGCAGACTGGCAGTCTGCCGTGTCGCAGGTTGGCAACCTGCGATGCTCCGCAATCACTCAACGCCCCGATGCCTTCCCCGCTTGCCGACTGCCAGTCGGCGAAACAGCAGACTGCCAGTCTGCGCTACTCTATTCCCCATGAGCCACAAAATGAAACGCGCCCATTATGCCGACATGTTCGGCCCGACCACCGGCGACAAGGTCCGGCTCGGCGACACCTCGCTCATCGCGGAGGTCGAGAAGGATTTCACCGTCTATGGCGACGAATGCAAATTTGGCGGCGGCAAAGTCATCCGCGAAGGCATGGGCCAGGCTGCGGGCGTCGGCGCGAAGGACGCGCTCGATTGCGTCATCACCAACGCACTCGTCGTGGATTATACCGGCATTTACAAGGCCGACATCGGCATCAAGGACGGCTTGATCTCCTGCATCGGCAAGGCGGGCAATCCCGACGTGATGGCGGGCGTGACCAAGGGCATGGTCGTCGGCGTCACCACCGAAGTCATCGCGGGCGAAGGTCTGATCCTCACGGCGGGCGGCTTTGACGCGCACATTCATTTCATCTGCCCGCAGCAGGCGCACGAGGCGATTGCCGCCGGTCTCACCACGATGGTTGGCGGCGGCACTGGCCCGGCGGTCGGCACTTGCGCCACGACCTGCACGCCAGGCGAAAATCACATCCGCCTCATGTTGCAAGCGGTGGACGCATTACCGTTGAATTTCGGTTTCACTGGCAAAGGCAACACCGCCATGCCCGCCGGTCTTGCGGATCAAATCAAAGCCGGCGCAATCGGCCTCAAGCTCCACGAAGACTGGGGCACGACGCCCGCCGCGATTGATTGCTGTCTCGGCATCGCTGACAAACACGACGTGCAGGTGACGATTCACACCGATACGTTGAACGAATCCACGTTTGTCGAAGGCACGATCGCCGCGTTCAAGGGTCGCACGATCCACACGTATCACAGCGAAGGCGCGGGCGGCGGGCACGCGCCGGACATCATCCGCATCTGCGGCGAGCCGAATGTGCTGCCGAGTTCCACCAACCCGACGCGGCCTTACACGGTCAACACGATTGACGAGCATCTCGACATGCTCATGGTCTGCCATCATCTCGACCCGAACCTGCCGGAAGACGTGGCGTTCGCCGAGAGCCGCATCCGGGGCGAGACCATCGCCGCCGAGGACATTCTCCACGACATGGGCGCAATCAGCATGATGAGTTCGGATTCGCAGGCGATGGGCCGCATCGGCGAAGTCATCACGCGCTCCTGGCAGACGGCGGACAAGATGAAGCAGCAGCGCGGTCGGTTGCCCGAAGAAAGGGGAGACAACGACAACGTCCGCATCAAGCGTTACATCTCCAAATACACCATCAATCCCGCGCTCGCGCACGGCATGGCGCATGTCATCGGCTCGGTTGAAGTCGGCAAGCTCGCCGATCTCGTGCTGTGGAAACCCTCGATGTTCGGCGCGAAACCCGAGATGGTCATTAAAGGCGGCTTCATTGCGTGGGCGCAGATGGGCGATCCGAACGCGAGTATTCCCACGCCGCAGCCGGTTTACATGCGTCCGATGTTCGGGGCGTTTGGTGGCGCGGTTGGCGCAACGTCCATCGCGTTCGTCAGCCAGCTCGCCAAGAAAGCGAACATCGGCAAAACCTACGGCCTGACCAAACAGGTCGTCGCCGTGAAAGGCTGCCGTAAAGTCGGCAAGCGCGACCTGAAGTGGAACAACGCGATGCCGAAGATCACGGTTGATCCGGAAACGTATGAAGTGCGAGCAGATGGCGAGTTGTTGACGTGCGAGCCGGCGAAGGTGCTGCCTTTGGCGCAGCGGTACAATCTCTTTTAACTGGTAGCAGCCGACGTGAGTCGGCTCAAAACCTCATGGCGAAATCGAATAAGAGACTGAGCCGACTTATGTCGGCTGCTACGAACGGTGACGCCCGCCCTCTCATTAACACCGTAATTCAGCGCATTGTGGCGCATGCGAATGGAAACGAAGCTGTTTCAACTGCTTTGCACGCGAACGGAAAAGCCGTTAACGCGGCCAAGGATCATCGCGAGACGAACACGGGGCTGAAGCCCGGTGCCAATGAGAGGACCGCTCAATCTCCGCAAGGTTTTGGAGTGCGGCAGCCCTCTGCCGCTTTCGATGACCCGCGACGTTCAAAGCGGCAGAGGGCTGCCGCACTCCAAGACGCTGCCGCGCCCGCAACGCCCGACTTTCTCATCTGGCAGTTGATGGACTCCGCGTTTCCCACAGGCGGCTTCGCGCATTCATCCGGCTTGGAGGCAGCGTGGCAACATGGCGAAGTGCGCGGGCGGACGGAACTGACCGCCTTCATCGAAACCAGCTTGGACCAAGTTGGTCATGCCGGGCTGCCTTTCGTCACCGCTGCATTTGATGCGCCGGAAAAGCTCACTGAGTTCGACGCGCTTTGTGATGCGTTCACGACCAATCACGTCGCCAACCGCGCCAGTCGCGCCCAAGGCCGGGCATTTTTGACGGCGGTGGAGCGCATCTTCCCGGAGCGCGGACAGCCTTGTCCGCCCGTTAATGAGAAGTCGGAGGAACTCGCGGACAAGGCTGTCCGCGCTCCATTCGCCCACTTCGCCCCGGTCTTCGGCGCGTGTCTGCACAAGCTGGACATTTCACGCGAAACCACCGCGCGCATGTTCTTCTTCAATCACCTTCGCAGCGTGCTGGCGGCGGCAGTCCGTTTGAACATCGTCGGACCAATGGAAGCGCAGATTCTGCAACACCAACTCTCCCCCGATGCAGAACGTATCCGACAACGCTGCGAAAACCTGTCCCTCGACCAGATCGCCCAGACCGTGCCGCTGATGGATTTGTGGCAGGGCGCGCAAGACCGGCTTTACTCGCGACTGTTTCAGAGTTAAACCCTTCTCCATAAATGAGTGCCAACAACAATGCTTCGTCCCCGGTTTTGGGGTTTTTATGGCGACTCCATCAGGAGATCGCGCCAATTTCCAGCGGACAGGTCGCGACTTACATTCCTGAACTCGCGAAGGCCGATCCTAACTGGTTCGGCGTCTGTCTGGTGACGACATCAGGCTCGGTGTATGAGGTCGGAGATTCGCGGCAGGAATTCACCATTCAATCCATCTCGAAACCTTTCGTCTATGGACTGGCGCTCGAGGACAACGGGCGCGACGAAGTCCTGAAGAAAGTGGGCGTTGAACCGACGGGCGACCTGTTCAATTCCATCAGCCTCGAACCGGGCACGGGCCGTCCGCGCAATCCGATGATCAACGCGGGGGCGATCGCCACAGCGGGGCTGGTCATCGGCAGGACACCGGCCATTCAGTTCAAGCGCATTCTCGACAACTTCAGCATTTATGCCGGCCGCGAACTGACGATGGATGAAACCGTGTATCGTTCCGAAAGCGAAACGGGTCACCGCAATCGCGCCATCGGTTACATGCTCAGAAATTTCAACGTCCTCACCTCCGACCCCATGCCCGTGGCGGAGGTCTATTTCAAGCAATGCTCCATCTCCGTCAACTGCCGCGACCTGGGCATCATGGCGGCGACGCTCGCCAATCGCGGAGTCAATCCCGTGACGGGCAAACAGGCCATCCGAGGCGAATACGTCGAAAATGTTTTGAGCATCATGGGCATGTGCGGCATGTACGATTATGCCGGTGAATGGATTTACACCGTGGGCATGCCCGCCAAGAGCGGCGTGGGCGGAGGCATCGTGGCGGTGCTGCCGGGGCAACTGGGCATCGGCGTGTTCTCGCCACCGCTGGACGAACACGGCAACAGCGTGCGCGGAATCCGTGTGTGCGAAGAATTATCGCGCCACTTCAACCTGCACCTCTTCAACCGGCCCGGCGTCGGACGTTCGGCCATACGCCTCAAATTCACCGGCGCGGAGTTCAATTCCAGCCGGGTCCGCAATGCCGACGAAAGCCGCACGTTGCGCGACAAAGGCAGGCGAATCGGCGTCTGGCAGTTGCAGGGCAACCTGATGTTCTCGACCGCCGAAGTCGCCGTGCGGGAAGTGCTCGATCACCTGGACACGACGGATTTTGCCATCCTCGATTTCAAGCGCGTGCTGTCGGCGAACGAAAGCGCCTGCGGCATGCTGCATCAGTTGCTCGTCGAGATGTCGAAGTGCGGAAAGAAACTGCTGTTCGTCCAGCCGAACCGCACCCCGCTGCTGCGGCGGTTGTTCAAGATCAAACTCGGGGGACGGGTCCGTGCCGCCTTTCACGCGTTCCAAGACCCCACCGGTGGGGCCGGATGGTGCGAGGGG
>DAOLDN010000265.1:0-5662 GCA_035327385.1 Verrucomicrobiota bacterium
TGTCATTTCGCAGGGTTGCACACCCATCGGCGACACCTGGACGCTGACACAGGTGGAACAGAATTTCATTCACAAGATCGGCAACCGGCCCGCCTACGAAGTGCTGGCCGAGACGTTCAACCGTCTGCCCGCCGAGGAACAACGCAAGACGCAGGGCAATGTGTTCATCGGCCTGGTCGTGAATGAATACCTTGAGGATTACCACCGTGGCGATTTCCTCGTGCGCAATCTGCTGGGCGGCGATCCCAAGTCCGGCGTCATCGCCGTGGGCGCGTTGCCGCGCGCGGGCCAGACCGTGCAATTCCAGCGCCGCGACGCCGCCGCTGCCGCCGAGGACATGGACGAATTGCTGGCGCGCACGAAGGTCGCATTGGGTGGCAGGACGATCTACGGCGGCTGTCTGTGCAGTTGCAACGGGCGTGGTCGAAATCTTTTTGGTGAACCCAACCACGACGCCATGTCCATCCAGAGGCAGATCGGTCCGGTGGGCGTCGCGGGATTTTTCTGCAACGGCGAGATTGGTCCGGTGGGTGAGAAGAATTTCCTTCACGGCTACACGGCGTCGCTCGCGTTGTTCGTGAAAAAATAGGGGCGTTTTGCGTGTTGCGTGTTGCGTCAAGCAACTGCGAATGCTTCGACAGATACTGGACGCAACACGCAACACGCAACACGTCTCATCCCTTCTTCCCAAACCCGGCTTCCAACGGAATCAGTTTCACAACCACGAAGCTCGGAATTGTCGCCGCCATCACCCAGAGGAAGAATTGTCCGTATCCGATTTTCTCCTGCAACGCGCCGCTCCACATGCCGGGCAGCATCATGCCCAGCGCCATGAATCCGGTGCAGAGCGCGTAGTGAGCCGTTTGATGTCTGCCGCGCGCGACATACAGCATGTAAAGCATGTAAGCCGAAAAGCCGAAACCATAGCCGAATAATTCCACCACGACGCACGAACCGATGACTGTCAGACTTTCAGGTCGCGCCCAGGCCAGATAAACGTAGGCCAGATTGGGCGCGTTGATCGCCAGCGCCATGGGCCACAGCCAGAATCGCAGTCCCTGTCTCGAAGCCGCAACTCCGCCCAGCACCCCGCCCGACAACAACGCAATCACTCCCACCACACCGTAAAGAAATCCGACCTGTTCGGTGGAAAGACCGAGACCGCCGGCATCGCGCGATTCCAGCAGGAACAATTGCGCCACCTTTGAAAGCTGCGCTTCCGCAAACCGGTAGAGCAACAGGAACAACAGGATTGGAACGATCCCCGGCTTGCGAAAAAAGGCGGCAAACGTGTCGCCGAACTCGCGCAGGAATTGAGCCGTTGATTTCGTGACGCCCGGCTGATCCATCACGGGCCGTGGCAGGATCAAAAGATGATAAACGCCGAAACAAACCAGCAGCAACGCCATCGCCGCAAACGCCATGGACCACGCGAACACCGTGTCTCCGGTGTGTCGCTGGACCATGCCCGCAAACACCACCAGCAACCCCTGTCCCGTGATGTTGGCCACGCGATAAAACGTGTTGCGGATGCCGACAAAAAACGCCTGCCGGTTTTCCGTCAGCGCCAGCATGTAAAAACCGTCGGCGGCGATGTCGTGCGTGGCGGAACTGAACGCGATGAGGAAGAAGAAGACCAGCGTCCATTGAAAGAACGCCTCCACTGGAATCGTCAGCGCCACCCCCGCCAGGCCCGCGCCCACGACCAGTTGCATCACCCAAATCCACGAGCGGCGCGTCTTGAGAAGGTCCACCACCGGACTCCACAACGGTTTGATGACCCACGGCAGATTGAGCCAGCTCGTGTAGAACGCTATTTCCGCGTTCGACACGCCGAGATTTTTATACATGATCGCCGAGACGACCATCGCCAGCGCGTACGGCAACCCTTCCGCGAGATACAACGATGGAATCCACGCCCAGGGATTTCGGGTGGATGATTTTGGGTCTGGCATCGGCGTGGCGCTGCGCCACACAACGCTGGCGCAAGGGGGTTTTGCAGGAAACTTTGCGTTGCCGCAAGGCCGAAAGCCGCGCATCCTGCGAACGCGCCACCGCGATGCAAACACTCGTCGAAGATTTCCTCCAATACCTGCGCCACGAACGCGGGCAATCCGAGCACACTCAAAAAACTTACGCGGCATTGCTCGGCCATTTTGTGAAGTGGGCAAACAATCGCGGTCTGGAGGATTGGAAACAGGTGCAACTGCGCCATCTCACGGAATTCCTCCAGCACGAACGCGAGCGTCCTCTGAAACGTGAGCCTGATGATTCCACGCGCAAACTCAGCGGCGAAACCGTGTATCTGGAAATCGCAGCGCTGCGGGCGTTCTTCCGGTTTGCCGAGAATGAAAAGCATCTACCCGTGGATGTCGCGGAGCAGTTGTCCCTGCCGCGCCGGTGGAAACGGCTTCCCAAATCGCTCACGTCGGACGAGATCCAGAAGCTGCTGACTCCCGAACAACCCGCAACGCCACAAAGCCTTTGCGATCAGGCCGTGCTGGAACTGGCCTACGCGTCGGGATTGCGTCTGTCCGAGTTGCGCGGTCTGCGACTCGAACAACTGCATCTGGAGGCCGGCTTCATCAACGTCATCGGCAAAGGCAACAAAGAACGCGTCGTGCCAGTGGGCAGGAAGGCCGTCGAAGCATTAAACCACTATCTTCAGGCTGGTCGTCCGAAACTGGTGACTCCCAAGTCCCCGGCCAACGTGTTCCTCACCAAACGCGGAACGCCGTTCGCCGCCGTGACGTTGTGGCTGCGCATCAAGCAACGCGTCCGCCGCGCGGGCGTCTCACGCAACGTCACACCGCACATGCTGCGGCACAGTTTCGCCACGCATCTGCTGGAGCACGGCGCGGATTTGCGCGTCATTCAGGAACTGCTGGGCCACGCCAGCATCAGCACCACGGAGATTTACACTCACGTCACGGGAAGCCGGTTGAAGGACGTGCATCGGAAATTCCATCCGCGAGCCTGAGCGGCTGCGATTCCTTGCCCGCGTCACTCGAAGTCGTAGATGAGGACCTTCGTGCAAACGCGCTTGAAGACTTTTTCCACAAACTCAACATGCAATGGATGCACCTGGTAATCGTCCTGCGCCTGTTTGCTGGGGAACACCAGATTCAAAGCGACCTGATAACTTTGGTCCACCACAGGGCGATGGCTTCCCACCATCCTGCCGACGTGAAAGTGGAGCAGTCCGGGAATGGGTTTGAGGTATTGGTTCGCTCCGGCGATCAATTCGTCGGTGGCGTTCGGCTGCGCCGGATCGGTCCAGAAGACAACAATGTGCGAAAACATGGCGGGGATTGTGATGAGCATGCGAACCGTCGCAAGCGCAAAGTCGCGGCAGTGTTTGCGGACGCGCGTACGCCATCAGATCAATACCAGCTTGCGCGCCGCCGCATCCAGTTCCACCCACTGGCCGGCGGCGAGGCTGCCAAGGCGAAAGTCTCCGATCCTGACACGCATCAGTCGTAGTGTGGGATGCCCGATGGCGGCTGTCATGCGGCGCACCTGACGGTTTTTGCCTTCGATCAATTCGAGTCCGATCCAGCAATCGGGGACGTTCTTGCGGAAACGAATGGGCGGAACGCGCGGCGGAATGTCGGGTTGCGGATCAAGTTTCCACGCGCGGCAAGGCAGCGTTTTACGGCCCTGAACCAGGACGCCGTTTTCCAACCGCCTGAGTGCATCGTCATCGGGCACGCGTTCCACCTGCGCCCAGTATTCGCGCTGGTGGGCGTTGCGCGGGTGCAGCAAGCGTTGGTTCAACGCAGGTTCGTCGCTCAACAGCAACAGGCCTTCGGAATCGGCATCGAGGCGTCCGATGGGATAAACATTTTTTGGAAACCCGAACTCAGCGAGTGTCGGTTGGCCCGGCGATTCGGGCGTGAACTGTGAGAGGACGCCAAAAGGTTTGTTAAAAGCGATGAGCACTGGAGAGGAATTTCAACATTCAACATTCAACATTCAACATCGAACATCGAACATCGAACATCGAACGTGACGTTCGGCCAACCCCGCTCGTTCACGGGCTGACTTCCACGCGGAACAAATGGGCTGCCCCGTTTGTGGATGGGGAACACACGTAAGTGGTCGTTCCGCCCGTGGAATGGATCCACGGCGACACGGGCTGCCAGACGACGGCGTCCGAACTGCCCTGGACCTGATAACCGCGATCCTGTGTTGAAGGCCAGTCGAGTTGGAAACTGCCGTCGGGCAACGCTGCGGCTGTGACACGCAAAGACGGAGCCATGCCCACTGCGGCATCAGTGGCTTCCACTCGGAATAAATGCGCAACGCCCGTGATGGAAGGGAGCAGGTTGAAATTGGTGGAGGCACCCACCGCTTGAAACCATTCCGACGCCGGTGACCAGTTCGTGCCGTTGGTGCCGGTGAGAACTCGGTAGGAGTGACCAGGTGCCGAGGGCCATGAGAGTTGAACCCATCCGTTGAGCAGAAGACTGGCGGTGACTGCAAACTGGGGCAGCGGTCCGTTGGGGTCGGTGCCGGCCGCGAATTCCTGATAATCGCTCACGCCGTCGCCGTCGGTGTCGGTGGACTGGGTTCGGGCTGCCGACACCTCGCCGAAATATTGGAGTTCCCATGAGTCCGGGATGCCGTTGGAGTTGGCGTCCACGATGGTGTAGTGGCCGTGAAAGGCGAGTTGGTCGTCGCCTGCAAGCTGGCCGTTTTGCGGTGGCGGCGTTTGATAATGGGCGACGTCGGCGAACTCGACGAGGTATTGTCCTGCGGTGGCGTTGGTGATTTCGGTGGAGACACCCTTTCCGATGCGGGAGGTGGGGCCTGAGAGGACGAAGCGTGCCTGCCAGATGTTGTTGGTGACAAGGATGGTGCCGGGGGGGGTGTTGGAAACGGTGATGGAAACATCGTCAATGAGCCAGCCGTTGCGCGGGGCGGAATCCAGAGAGTAAAGCGAGTAGTGCCAGACGATGTTGACCACCTGGCCGATGTAGGGAGTCAGATCGTATTCGACCTTTTCCCAGTCTGAAGAAGCGCCGGCAAAGAGGTCCAGTTCGATGGGCGTGCCGACGTCGTTGGTGATGATATAGACGATGCCCCATTGCCACGCGTCCGAGCCTGTGAGAGCGGAGAAGTCGTAGTGGTGCCAGAAGGTGAGTTTGGCGGTGTTGCCGCCGGTCAGGTGGATGGTGGGGCTGACGAGAAAGGTGTCGGAATCGTCCAGCGCGTCGCCGTTGAGGTTGCTGCCCCAGGCATTGGGCGGTGAATGGCCATCGGTGCCGGCGCCGTTGTTGGGCTGGCCCCGGGTCCAGCGGGATTGGGTTGTTTCGCTGTCTATCACCGTCCAGCCGCCAGGGGTGTTCATGTCGTCATACCACGGCGGAACAACCGGCTGGAGCGTGGTGAATTCGTGATACTGTTCGTTGTTGTCGTCGGTGTAGGTGTTGCCTGCCTGATCGCGACTGACCACTTTGAAGTAATACACCGTGTCCGGTTTCAAACCCACCAGGTCAATCGAGTGAGAAAGCGTCGGAGTCGCATCGTAAGCGGTGCGGAACGACAACGGTGTTTCGCCGTACTGCACGAGCGTGTCTGCGGGCTTGTCCGTCAGCCAGGAAACGGTCGTATGCACGTAACCGGGATCGGCTTCCACATTGACGATCAAGGGCGGTTG
>DAOLDN010000266.1:0-5661 GCA_035327385.1 Verrucomicrobiota bacterium
CGGGCCGCCTGATGTTTTTCCTGGGCCGGAATCTTTTCTCCGAACTGTGGCTGGAGGACTCCGTGGCCGACCGGCTCGTCGTCCGTTCCGGCGAATCCGTCACGCGAACGGGACGCGAAACCTATTCCGTGGAATATCAACTGGGCGACCGCTGGACGCTGGTGGGCGAATACGACCAGTTCAACGACGTGAACGCCGGACTCAAGTGGCGGGTTTATTCCAAATGAACCGCGCCCCACTCCATCTGATCCTGGCGCTGCTGCTGGCGGTTGCCGCAGCTCCGTTGCGCGCTGCCGAAACCCAGGCCGTCCAACTCCATGTCAAAGGCTGCGGCATCCTGGAAAATCATCGGATGCTCAAGATGCTGCGGTTGCTGAAAAGCGACGCGGTCGCGCGAGACTATTTTGACGCGGCGGACGTCGAGGACTCCGTATTGATCCTTGCCGCACGACTGAGGGACGAAGGCTTTCTATCGCCGGACATCCAGGTGTGGATGAGGTTGAATGACGGCACACAGCTTGAAGAGTCGTGGAATGGAGAATTTCACGCGCGGCTTCCGCGCAACATGAAGGCGACAGTGGTGAAATTCCAGATCGAGCCGGGCGTTCGGTTCTATTTCAAGGAGGTCGAGTTTGAAGGATTGAGCGCGTTGCCGGAAACAGTTGCCCACGGTTACTTCATGGGAACGGACTTCCTGTTGAAACTGAAGCGGACGCGCATCTACACGCCCGCACAACTGACCAAGGGTGTGCGGGCGATTGTGGACGCCCTGCAACAGCGCGGTTACGAGGACGCCCAGGTCACAGTCGCCAGTATTCAACGCGATGACGAGTCCGGCGCCGTAAAAGCGCGCATCGAGGTGAAAGAGGGCTTGCGCACTTTGGTGAGGTCCGTGCGGCAGGAGGTTTTCATGGCGGGCGCGGACACGCCGTCCATCGTCACCACGAACCATCCCGGCGACCCCTATTCGCGCTTCTGGCAACAAACGTATGCCCAGGAACTGCAACGCGAGTTCTACAGGCAGGGTTATCCGGACGCGAAGGTTTTCATTGAGAACAAACACCGCGATGAGATTGACGGCGAATATCAGTTGGACCTTGTGGCGCGCGTGGAAACCGGCGAACGCGTGACGTTGTCCGGAGTGAAGTTCATCGGTGCGAAACACACCAAACCGTTCGTCATGGAACGCCGGGCCGCGCTGGCGACCAACGAATGGCTCGACCGGGTGGAGACCGAACAGGCGCGATTCCGGCTGTCGCGCCTGGGCATCTTCCGTACGGTGAACCTGGAGTATGAGCCCACGAATGGGCCTTCGCGCGAGGCGGTGTTTGAAGTCCGCGAGGATCGCCGCACGGACCTGAGTTTGTTGTTCGGCTACGGCAGCTACGAACTCCTGCGCGGCGGCATCGAACTGGACCAGCGAAATCTCTTCGGCCTGGCGCATCACTCGCGGCTGCGCCTGGTGCAATCGTTCAAATCGTCCAGCGCCGGCTATTCCTACACGATCCCGGATCTGTTGCCGGGTCAGACCGATGTGTCGGGGCGCGGATCCTATCTGCGGCGCGAGGAAATTGATTTCACGCGCGAAGAATACGGAGGCGGCATCGGAGCCCAACGGTTTCTGCCGTGGATCAAAAGTCACATCGGATTGCGGTTAAATTATGGTCGCGTCCAGGCGTTGGACGTGGACGCCGCGGCAGCGGAAGACGTCGGCCCCACGGATTCCATCGTGTCGTCGTGGGTCTTCGATTTCTCGCACGACCAGCGGGACAATCCGCTGTACCCGCGACGCGGCTGGAATCTGGCGTTCAGCTCGGAAACGGCGGCGCATTATTTTGGCGGCGACGTGAACTACGAGAGGCTGGAACTGACGGGGTCGTATCATCACAGCCTGGGCGGTGGACGCTGGTTGCACTTTGGCGCGGCCCACGGTGCCGCGCTGGCGTTCGGCTCGGCGGAACAGCAACTGCCGTTCAACATGCGGTATTTTCCCGGAGGCGCGGACTCCATCCGCGGCTATCAACAGGACCAGGCATCGCCACGCGACGCGAACGGCGACATCATCGGCGCGGCCACCTACATGCTGGGAAATTTCGAACTGGAACAGGCGCTGACGCCGTCGTGGTCATTGGTCGTCTTTTTTGACGCGCTCGGCATCGCGGAGGACATCGGGGACTATCCGTTTGACGAGGGACTGTATTCCGTCGGCGGTGGAATCCGCTGGAGAACCGTGGTTGGACCGGTGCGGTTGGAGTATGGCCACAACCTCAATCCCCGCCACCGCGATCCTTCCGGCACGCTCCATTTCTCGATTGGTTTCCCGTTCTAGCCGAAATCCGAACGGGCCGTCATTCGGATTGGGTCAATCGTCATTTCTTCACGCCGTTTCCACTGTTGTTCGTAAGGGCTACAAAAACGTCTTCCAACGACGGCGCGATGGGCCGGATGTCCGCGTTTGGAATCTTCACCTTCGCCAGTTCGGCGCGGATGAACTCCGCGGACATTTCCTCGTCCACCAGCAGGTGCATGGACTGGCCGAAGACCGTCGCCGTCCGCACTCCCGGCAATCGCCGGACGGCCTGCAAGCCCGTTGTCACGTGGTCGCACGTCACGTCAAGCCGCTTCGTTCCGTGCGGATTGACCACGGGCAGTTGCTTCAAATCGTCGGGTTCGCCGCACACGACGAGTTTCGACAGGTAAATGTATCCGACGTGCGAACAGCGTTCCGCCTCGTCCATGTAATGCGTGGTGACGAACAACGTCATGCCGCGACTGGAGAACTCGAACAACAAATCCCACAATTCGCGTCGCGCCACCGGATCAATGCCCGCCGTCGGCTCATCCAGGAACAATACCGACGGCTGATGCATGAGTGAACACGCCATGGCCAGCCGTTGCCGCCAGCCGCCGGACAACAACGCGGCACGGCGGTTCAAATACGGATCGAGATGCGTCAGTTCGACCAGTTCATCGTAACGCTGCCTGAGTGTCGCGCCCTTCAACCCGTAGAGGCGGCCGTAGAAATTCAGGTTCTCATGCACCGTCAGCTCATCATAGAGCGAGAACTTCTGCGACATGTAGCCGATGAGGTTTTTTATGTCGTCAGTTTGGCGCACAACGTCAAAGCCCGCGATGGTTGCGCGTCCATCGCTTGGCTCAAGCAACCCGCACAACATGCGGATGACCGTGGATTTGCCAGACCCATTCGGCCCGAGAAAGCCGAAGATTGAACCCTTGGCTACCGAGAACGACACCTGATCCACCGCCGTGAAATGGCCGAAGCGTTTGGTCAACGCATCGCATTGGATCATGGTTTCGGCGGGCATGAAGATTATGAAAATTCAAGAAGTCACCGCGTTGAATCGTTGATAGACCGCAACGATTTCATTCTCTGCCAGAGGTGTTGCATCAAGCCGCGCTTTCACAAGCGAGGCGCGAACCAGCCCGCGCCTGATGACCTCGCGGCACAGGGACAAGTCCTTTTCTCGCCCCGCGCGCAATTTGACCACCAGCAAATCTTCCGGCGCGAGCGCGGCAGAGTTGGTCGCGTCGTCAAGTTTGACCAGACGCGATTCCCATCCTGGCGGCAACGTCTCGGTGATTTCGGCCCGTAGGATGTCCGCGTGATACCCACTGCGCTGGGCGAACAAACTGCCTTCGCCCACGGCTTCGTGCAACAGGGCGGCCAGTTGTTCGTCGCATGGTTCAAGCAGCAAATCGCCGTCGAACGAGATTTCCAAAGGTCCGCCGGCTTCACCGAGTTCCGGAAAACTGCCCAGCAACGCGCTCGAGCCCAGAACGCAGATGCGTTTGCTCCGTGCCAGCGCGTGAACGGCCTGGACCAGATGTTTCAATGCCGGTAACCGCATAATTCCGCTGCCTGCCGCCGCTCTTCGCGCGTGAGGATTCCCGCGAATGGATGAAAATCCCGCAGCCGCAACGCACGTTCATCATGACCCGCCAGCACGGAGCGCAACCGGTTGAAACCGTCCTCGCCGGCCTGCGCCTCGCCCAGCAACGCGTCCCATTCACGAAGGCGCGCCGCGCCACTGTGCCCTTCGCGCAACCAGCGGGTGCAATTGTCCCGCGCCACGGCGAGCAATTCCGGATGAGCCGCCAGCTTCCCGGCCAGCAATTCCCACAAACTGGAAGCATTCCTGTTCATATTCTCGCGCATCAATGAAACCCAAAGCTGACACACTTGGCGACAGAAAACAAAACATGACCCACCACCGTGAAATGGCCGAAGCGTTTGGTCAGATTATCGCACGAGATCATGACGGTTTGTCGCAGCGGTCTTTTTGAATCCGTGTCCATCGGGGTTCATCCTTGCAGAACTTATTTCGGCACATTCGGAAAAACCACGTCCGCCGCCATGCCGGCGCGGAGGTCGTTGACGTTGTCGAGCCGGACCTTGATGCCAAAGACCTGTTTCACGCGTTCACCCACGGTTTGCGCGTTGCGCGGTGTGAACTCGGCTGCGCGTGCAATTTGTTCCACAGTGCCGGAGAAATCTTTTCCAGAAAATGAATCCACACGCACGTTCACGCTGTCGCCGAGCTTGATGTGGCCCAGCCACGGCTCGGGAACAAACACACGCACCCAGACGTGATTGGTCAGCAGTAGCGTGGCAACGGGCTGGTTGGGTGCGAGCACGTCGCCGGCTTTCACGCTGAGGACTTCCAGCACGCAGTTCGTCGGCGCTGAAATCTTCATTTCGCGGAGTTGCGCGTCCAGTTCTGCGAGCTGCGCCTGAGACTGCGCGATTCGCTCGGGTCGCGTGCCGGCCAGCAAAAGATCGTAGCGACTTTTGGCCGCAGCAACGCTTTTGTCGAGTGCGTCGGCGCGGCTCACAGCCTGATCACGCTCCGTTGCTGACGTCATTTTCTGCGCGAACAATTCCTCCGCACGTCTGGCGTCGGCGCGGGCAAAATCCAACTGAGCCACCTGCGCTTGCCAATCCGCCCTGGCAGCGGCGATCTCTTCACGGCGCGGGCCAGCGACAGCCTCCGCCAATTGCGCCGAAGCCTGATCGCGGCGCGCGCGCAATTCGGCGGCTTCCAGTTCCACGATGATTTGTCCGCCGACCAGCGCGTCGCCCTCCCTGGCGTGCGTCCTTTCCACGCGGCCTCCATAGCGCGATGCCACGCGGGCTTCGTCGGTTTCAATCGTTCCGGACACCGCATTGGGGTCGTCGCCGTTGCGACAGCCGGCGATGAGCAAAAGGAAAGTGGCGGCAGCGAGGAGTGGAAGAGATTTTATTCTCACGCGTTGCGATGCTACCAACGATTGCCAGGCGATGCAATTGGAGCGGTGAAACAGAGAGCCGGGTTAATCCAATGCTCTTGGCCCTGCTCTCCATCTTGATCATGCTTTTGTCAGATTAAGCTGAAGATTACGATTAAGAACCGGGGCGGCGCGTTGAGTCTGTGGCGGTGAGGCGTCGCTGCGGCTCGTCAAAACCGCAGATGCTTCACAGTGAGGCCGCGATTGATGAGCTGCTTGAGGGAATCAATGCCGATGCGAAGATGTTTGTCGAGGAACGCCCGTGAAACCTTCTTGTCGCTCTCGGCGGTTTTTACACCTTCGGGGGGCATTGGCTGATTGGGCAACAGCAGCAGCGCGCCCGTGGGGATTTCGTTGGGGAAGCCCGGGGTGAAA
>DAOLDN010000267.1:0-5629 GCA_035327385.1 Verrucomicrobiota bacterium
CACAGCGACCCGATGAACACCGGCAACAAGGCAAACAACACAGAAGAGAGATTCCGGAAATGAACGAAGATCAGAACGGCGATGGCTGCCAGGGCATACACGGCGGCCTGTTCATAACTGGTCTTGAGCAGATTGGTGTACTCGTATAGCTGCAACGGCGTGCCCGTGATGACAGGACGACCGGTGCGTTCCGGATCGAGCGCGTTCCGAACGTCGTCCAGAAACTCGCGTTGGTTCTCGCGCTGCCAGAGGTCTTTGACGGGATACACTTGCAGCAAATACTTGCCAGTGACGCCGATGAACCGGTCGCGAAGAGCCGTCGGCAAATCGGCAATTTGAAGTCCGCCAGTGTCGTCCTGATCGCGCAACGTGGCAAACGTTTCGCGGATGTCGTCAAACAAAGCGCGCTGGAACGCTCCCAGCTTTTCGCCATTCGACTGCAACCGCTGCGGATTGCCCGCGAGCATGGACTTGCGCAATTTCTCCACGCTGACGCGAAGCGTGGTGATCTGATTCGTCAGTTCCGGGTTCTTGTCGCCGATTTCCTCCAAAGCATTGCCCAGATAGCCATTGAACGAATATAACGTGCGGCTGAGTTCGTTGAGGTTGACCGGGTGCCCGTCAGGCGGCTGGAAACGGATGCCGTCCAGTTCCTTCTTCACTTCAGTAATGTGCTCCAGCTTTCCCGCCGAATTCTGGGCGAGATAGCGGCTCATGGACTGAACCTCGGACACGGATGGAACGCCCTGAAGTTCTGACTCAAATTCAACGGCTTCCTCAAGCGAATCCGCCAGCACCACGCCAAACAGGACGGACTTGGTGGTGGAATTGATAAGCAGATGTTCGTATTCGACGGCGGGCAGCCCCTTGCTCTGCATATTGAGCAGGTTGTAATCGAATTGCAGCTTCAGCATCCCGGGCAACGCTGCGGCGCACAATCCCGCCGCCAGCGCCATCACCAACACCGGCCGCCGCAGCCACATGTTTTCAATTCGCGCGCGAAACTCCGGCTTGCCGGCCGCCTCGTGGTCAATGACGTTTTGCCGGCCCTTCAGCAACAACGCAGGCAGAGTTGTCAGCATCGGGACCAGGCAGATCACCAGCCCGCCGCCGCAGATCAGCCCCATCTCCTGGATGCCCTTGAACTGAGTCAACGTCATCGCAAAGAACGCGCCCGCTGTCGTCAACGCCCCCGTCAATATCCCCTGTCCCGTATAGACAAGCGCCGTCGTCAACGCCTCCTGCTCGCTCCGTCCGTGCCGCAATTCCTCCTCGTAACGCGTGACCAGATGCACGCCAAAGTCAATGGCCAGACCGATCAACATGGGCACAAACGTGATCGTCAACACGTTCAAATGCCCCACAACCAGCGTCGTGAACGCCATCGTGTAACCCAGACCAATCACCAGACACAACGTCGCCTTGATGGGCCTGCCCGTCTCGCGATAGCCGTACACAAAAATGATGGCGCACAGAACCAGCGACACAATGCTGGCGCGCGTCATGTCCTTCTGTGCCTGCTGCATTTCGTCATATTCCAGCACCGCGCTGCCGGTCATCCCCGCGTTGACGCCCGTGATCTCGCGGCGCGTTTCCTCCACCAGTTGTCTCATGCGGACCACGGCGGCACTGTTCAATGCGTCGCTCGGAGCGCGAGCCGTCACCAGGTACAATCTGCCGTCCGCGAACGTGATGTAGGCCTGCTGGCCCGGTTGATCTCCCGCGTCGAACAAAGCCGCCACGCCGGGCGATGGTGGCGTCCCGGGTCTTGCAAGACAGGCCGTGGCTTGTCTGACGATGCGTTCGAGCACCGGAAACGCCTTCACCAACGACGCCGTTGGACCGTTTGTATCGCGACTCGCAGTGCGGATGCGTGTGTTGATCGTGTCGAAAAACGACACGAGGTTTGTCGTCGCCGTGAAGTTGTGGATGAACGGCGCGAACGTCTTCAACGAATCCACAAGGGCTTCAAGGTCGTCCTCCGGCACAAACAACAGGGCCTTCGAACCCATCATCGGCAAATCGCCCTTGAAGAACACTCCGCGAAACAGATTCGTCTCGGCTTCGAGTTTTGCGCCCAGTCGCTCCACAAATTGCCGGTTCTTTTCGGACTTGTCGCTCTCGACAATGACCACCATGTCGCCCTGCTCCGGAAACTCCTTTTTGTATTCGAGAAACAGCTTGTGATACTTCTTGTTCTCGCCCACGAGATCGTCCCGGTTTGTGTCGAACTGGAGAAACAAAACCGTATAAACCACACACGCGACGAACAACGCCACCTGCGGATAGATGAACAGTTTCGGACGGGCGCAAATGAGTTCCGCCAGCCGCGTCAACGACCGTGACAATAAACTGTCGGGCCGGAGTGTCTTCATGCGGATGTGGCGTGCGGGGTGGGCATGGGCGATTCAGTCCTGAAGATCCGCGTTGGAAACGACCTCTTTCACGTCGTCATGCTCCTCCAATGCCTCGATCAGCTTGTGGATGGCAGCGGCCGTTTGCGGGTCCTTGGCAGGCACTGTCACCAACGCCAACGGAGTCACCTCCGCCGCCTCGCATTTGATCTTCTTCCGCTCAAGTTTCCCGTGAACAGCCTCGAACCCCGACGGTTCGGTCAGTATCTCGTATCCGTTCTCGTCCGCCTTGAAATCCTCCGCTCCGGCTTCCAGCGCCAGTTCCATCAGATCGTCCTCGTTGGCCGACTCGCGCGCGACGATGATCTGGCCCTTGCGCTGGAACAGGCGGCTGACCGACCCCGGGGTGGCGATGCTGCCGCCGCTCTTGGTGACGATGCTGCGAACGTCCGCCGCCGTGCGATTGCGGTTGTCCGTGCTGACATCCACCAGTAGCGCCACGCCGCCGGGGCCATATACTTCATAGGTCAAATCCTCGAACACGGCAGCTTCACCGCCGCCCGTGCCCTTCTTGATGGCGCGTTCGATGTTGTCGTTGGGCATGTTTGCCGCGCGGCTCTTGAGCAACACCATTCGCAGACGCGGATTCATGTCCGGGTCGCCGCCGCCCATCTTCGCGGCAATCGTGATTTCGCGGCTCAATTTGGAAAAAATCCTCCCGCGCTTGGCGTCAATCGCGCCTTTGAACCGCTTTACCTTTGCCCACTTGCTGTGACCGGCCATGAAGAATTTATGATTTACGATTTTGATTCACGATTTTCAGGAGCGCGCAACACCCCGCTTCCGCAATTCCAACGCTTCAACGCAAAGTTTCCGGTTTTCCGCTTTTACATTCACCCCGTCTGCACAGTCACCCCCGTGCCGTAACAGATGACCTCGGTGATGCCCGCGCCGATTTCCGTCGCGTCATAGCGCACGCCGATGACAGCGTTGGCCCCCAGTTCACCCGCGTGCGCAAGCATCCGGTTGAACGCGTCCTCGCGGGCGCGCTCGCACAAATCCGTATAGATTGAGATGTTCCCGCCAAAAATCGCCTGAATGTTCGCGCCCATGTTGCCGATGATGGACCGCGACCGGACGATGATCCCGCGGACGACGCCGTGGGATTTGACCACGCGATAGCCCGGCAATTCAAACGTCGTAGTGGTCAATGGATGCGTCATGCTCATTCGTGCGGTGGATTCAACACCACGCGACCGTTGCGCAAAAGACAAAACTTGTCCGCTGTCGCAAAGGATCCTGCTTCAAAGGATTTTGTGGCGTCACTGCACAAACCCAACTAAAGTCGGCAAATGCTTGAGGTTGCAGTATATGATTCCAAACCCTACGACCGCGATTCGCTGCCGTTTGCGCCAAACGCAAAGAAGTTGAAGTGGCGGTTCCACGATTTCCGGCTCACAAAAGACACCGCCGGCACGGCGCACGGTGCGGACTGCGTTTGCGTGTTTGTCAACGACCGCGTTGACGCCGGATGTCTCAGGCAGCTTTCCAAAGCCGGCGTGCGCATGATTGCGCTGCGCTGTGCCGGTTTCAACAACGTGGACCTGGAGACCGCGAAGAAACTTGGCTTGTCCGTAACCCGTGTTCCCGCCTATTCGCCACACGCCGTGGCTGAACACGCTGTGGCGCTGTTGCTCTCGTTGAACCGCAAAATTCATCGCGCCAACAACCGCGTCCGTGAATTGAATTTTTCCCTCACCGGCCTCGTGGGTCAGGAGATTTATGGCAAAACGGTCGGCGTCGTCGGCACAGGCAAGATCGGGAAGATCACGGCCCAGATATTCCGCGGCTTCGATGCGAAGGTTCTCGTCTATGACCCGTTCCCCGACCTGCAATGGGCCAAGCGCTACGACGTCCATTACGTCAAACCCGCCGCCATGCTGAAGCGGTGCGACATCATCTCACTCAATCTTCCGCTGACACCTCAGACGAAACATCTGCTGAACGAAAAAACTCTCGCCCGCATGAAGCGCGGCGTGATCATCATCAACACAAGCCGCGGAAAACTCATTGATACCAAGGCCCTCATCAACGCCCTGAAATCCGGCCTGGTTGGCGGTGTGGCGCTTGATGTGTACGAGGAGGAAGAAGGCATTTTCTTTGAGGACCTTTCGGGTCGCGTGCTGCACGACGACGTGTTATCGCGACTGTTGACGTTTCCCAACGTTCTCATCACCGCGCATCAGGCCTTTCTGACGAACGAGGGCCTCGGAGAAATCGCACGCGTCACCGTCGAGAACATCCTCAGATTCCAGTCCCGCAAACCCTTTCTCGACGGAACATCGCTCGCAGCGAAGTGATGTCGCTTGGGCGAGGCGCAGGCGGATGAATTTTTTGATGTTCACAGGCCCGCTTTCTTGGTTTAACAAGCCCAGTCTATGAGCCAACTTGCCAGTCAGATCGCAGTCGTCACGGGCGCAGGTCGCGGAATTGGTCGCGCCATCGCGCTGAAATTCTCCGCCGAGGGCGCGGACGTCGTTTGTGTTTCACGCACGGCGGAGAATTCCGAGAAGGTCGCCAACGAAATCCGTGCGCTGGGTCGCAAAGCCTGGGCGCACGCGCTGGATGTTTCGGACGCCACAGCGGTCAACACCGCCGTGGACAGGATTTTGACCGATTGCGGCAGGGTGGACATCCTCGTCAACAATGCCGGGGTCACGCGCGATGGTTTGATGATGCGCATGAGCGACGCGGACTGGGACACGGTGCTGGACACCAATCTCAAGGGAGCGTTTCTCGTCACCAAGGGTTTCAGCCGAGCGATGCTCAAGCAACGTTCCGGGCGCATCGTGAACATCGCGTCGGTCATCGGTCTCATGGGCAACGCGGGGCAATGCAACTACGCGGCCAGCAAGGCGGGCCTCATCGGTTTCACAAAATCGGCGGCGCGCGAGTTTGCTTCGCGTGGCGTGACCGTCAATGCCATCGCGCCGGGATTCATTGAGACGGACATGACTTCCGTGTTGAAGGAGGAGATGCGCACGGCGTTGTTGAAACAGATACCGCTCGGTGTGTTCGGCAACGCCGATGACATCGCCGCAGCTGCCTTGTATCTGGTGAGTGCCGGTTCAAGATATGTGACCGGTCAGGTTTTGACGGTGGACGGCGGCATGGTGATGTGAGCCGCCTTGGCGCGAAAGTGGCGGGCGGGGGGTGCCGCTTTAACCTCCCCAAGGCCCCAAAAATTTAGGGGTTTTTTAAAATAAGAAATTTGG
>DAOLDN010000268.1:0-5625 GCA_035327385.1 Verrucomicrobiota bacterium
CCCGGTTTCCGCCTTGTTTTCCTGCCGGGACGATTTAATTTTTTCGCCATGATGTTCCTGATCGCCGCCCACGTCGAAGCCGCGCTCGAACTCGCGCGTTACAACAAACTGGACGCCGGCTCGTTCGCCGGTGAAATCCCCAGGCTCAAAGGCGGGGCGGCGTTTGGCTGCACAGTGCGAAAGTGCGAGGCGGAGTTGCGCTCGACACCGGATTACCCCGAACGAATGGGATTCAAAACAATCCGTGAAATCCGCGCCAAAAATTAGCACGACAGGCGAGACGACGTTTGTCGTCGAGGAAAAGCATTGCATCGAGTTCGCCACGGACGGGATGCCGGCTGTGTTGAGCACGCCGAATCTCGTCGGCATTCTCGAACGCACGGCGCGACAGGCCATTGCGCCGTTCCTGGACGCAGACGAACGCAGTGTGGGTGTGGAGCTGGATTTGAAACATCTCGCTCCGTCGCCATTGGGCGCAAAGGTCACAGCCACGGCGCGCGTCATCGGTCACACGGGCCGGTTCGTGGATTTCCAGATCGAAGCCCGTGACGAACACGAACTGCTCGCGCGAGGTGTCCACAAGCGCGCCGTGATCCGCATGGACGGTTTTGCCAGGCGCGTGAGGGCCAAGTCCACGACATGAACGCGCGGCTCAACGAACTGCTCAAGCAGACGTCGCGCTCGTTTTATCTCACGTTGCGCGTGCTGCCCGCCGCGGTTCGGTCGCAGATTGGCCTCGCGTATCTCCTGGCGCGCACCACGGACACCATCGCGGACACGGAGATCATGCCGCAGCAGCAGCGGCTGGAGGCGTTGCGACAGTTTCGCGAACGGATTCTTGGAGTGCGTTCCGCGCCGTTGAACTTTGGTGAACTCGCGCGGAATCAATCGTTGCCCGCCGAGCGCGCGTTGCTTGAGAATTGCGAGATGGCCGTGGCCGCACTGGATGAGCTCTCGCGGACCGACCTTCAATTGACGCGCACAGTGCTGGAGACGATCACCGGCGGACAGGAACTGGATTTGCAGCGGTTTGATGGCGCTTCGGCAAAGCGGATCGTGGCGTTGCGCAACGACGAGGAACTGGAGGATTACACGTATCGCGTCGCCGGCTGCGTGGGCGAGTTTTGGACGCGGATGTGCCGTGCGCATTTGTTTCCAGAGGCGCGCCTGGATGACGCGCAATTGCTTGCCGACGGCATCCAGTTCGGCAACGGGCTGCAACTGGTGAACATTCTGCGGGATTTGCCTGAGGATTTGCAGAAAGGCCGCTGCTACCTGCCGCGAACCGGTCTGGCGGAACTCGACCTCGCGCCGCTGCATTTACTGCAACCTGAAAACGAACCGAAGCTTCGTCCGCTTTACAACCGGTGGCTGGCGAGGGCGGAATCGCATCTTGCGGCTGGCTGGGCTTACACGAATTCGCTGCCATTCGCTCAGGTGCGCGTGCGGCTGGCTTGCGCATGGCCGATATTGATCGGCATGAGAACCATCGAACGATTGAGCACGGCGAATGTTCTCGACGCCGGACAACGCGTGAAAGTCAGCCGCGCGGGCGTTCGCGGGGTGATGGTGCGGTCTGTCCTTTGCTATCCATTCCCGCCTTTGTGGCGGCGACAATTCCCCGCACCGTCCCCGGTGTAAATCGCCGCCCGAGCCGCAAGGGAAAGATATTGCGCAAGCCGCAGGATTGGCGTAAGAAAAGCCCATGCACGCGTCCAAGTTTTTAATCGTCGTATCCGTGACCGCCGCCATGGCCTCAGCCGCAACCCTTCGCGCCCAGGACACTCCCGCAGAAGCCGCCTTGCGGAAGGCATTGCGCGAAGCCTCCACCCAAAACAGCAGTCTGCCCGCCGCGTCGCAACCGGCGTCAGCACCTGCCACCGCCGCCACTCCGGTCGGCAATTATGACCCATTGATTCAAGCCCTGCGAACGCAGCCTGGCACAACGTCCGCGTACGATTCCTCCGGCCTGTATGGCAGCGTTCCCGGGGGCAGTGCCAACCAGGATGTTCTGGTCAATGCTTTGCGGACACAACCCGGTACAACTTCAGCGCCAACAATCGCAGCGACGCCTCAAACCTCTGTGCCGCCGCCGTCAGTTTCTCCTGAACCCGCAGCCAAACCGGCTCCAGCCCCCACAGCCAAAAAGGCGTCGGCGTCCGCCGGTTCCGGGTTCGCGCCCATTCAACCTCCAGCACTGCCGATTTCGGCATCCAAAGAACAGCGCCTGGAGTCCTTGCTGGCGGACTACAAGGCGGACAGGATCACACCCGAGGAATATCACAAGCAGCGCGCGGCGATCCTTGCCGAGCCGTGATTTGAGGAATTATCGGAAAGACCGCCGGGCGAAAGTCCGGCGGTTTTTTCATTCGACGACCCCGACGGCGTGACATCGGGCATGTCGGCATGTCGGCTTCAGTCACCTGCCCGCGTTCATTGTCCCAGCAGCGGCTCAACTCTCACGGAGTCAGCGCCCAGACTGAAACGCGGGGCGGCCTTGAGGGAGAAAGTTAATGCAACGGCGAATTCCGTGGACTCGTCCTCGTTGTCGCGAATGCGGAAGGTGATTGCAGAGGTCCAACTGCGGAAGTCGCGATACACCGTGTAGTTTTGCTGGCGCAACACGCCGTCATTGGCGTCGAAATACAATCCGGCCCGGAAGCCCCAGTTCTCGTTCAACCGCCAAAACGCCGTGGTATTGATGGCGCTGGCACCCTCCTGATCCGCGAAGCCGTCCCTGAGATACCAGTGACCGATGCCCCAGCTCCAGACGTTGTTGGGCCGCAGGGTGAGGCTGTGCAACGAAAAATCCAGGTGTCCGTTGTCCTCAATGTCCCAGGCGGTGAGGGATTCCACTGTGACCCAGGAACGGGGGTTGAAGATGAGATCCGAATAGAAATCTGAAAACGTTTCCTGGTCCTCGTAACGTTTCACCCGCCAGTCGGTGTAAACGTCCCATCCTGCGAGCGTTTCCACCTTCCCGTTGCGCTTGGTCTGGAGCTTGTTTTGCAGCCGCAGCCGGACGGCGCTCAGGCGGTCAATGGAATCAATGGAATTGTAGTCGGGAAAATCAATGGGCAGCAGGCGGATGCTGGGTTGTTGGTAGTCGAACTGCGGGAGGTCTTCTGGCGACTCGCTCCGGGTCACGAACGAGTAGTCCACCGAGGGTGTGATGATGTGGCGGACGCCGTTCACGTCCAGCAGGCGGTTGTTGACACCGGGCCAGACCCTGGAAGCTTTGAACGACATCTCCACGCCCGTGTTGAAAACGCTGCGGCAGATGTCGCCGGAGGTCGTGTTGGTGGCGTCGGAATCGCCGTAATACGTGAAACGTCCGCCCACGCGCGGTACCACGTTGAGCCAGCCCATCAGGTTCAACGGCATCGTCACCTGATGGAATGTGTCCGCCCGGTACGCATCGTAATCGGGAATGGAAACAAGGTTTGTGTCCGAATACTGCCTCCGGTACCAGCCTGCGGAGCTTTCGCTCTCGTAGAAAAGCGGCGTGGGGCCGAGCTGCTGGCGAAAGGCTTTGAGTTTGACCTCGGGCAGTCGTTCCACGGTTTCCTGGAAGTCGTTCACTTGCGGTTGCGCGTAAACGTCCAGACTGAAGTTCGGCCACAGCCGGTTCACATCGAAGTAGGTGGATGCCTGCGGATTGGCGCTATACGCACCCTCGAAAAAGTCGCGCAGGAACGCCTCATCACTCTCGTAGGCCACGCGCGATTTGACGTAAAGATTCGTGAACGGCGACGAACTGTAGCCGAAGTAAAACCGCTGCCGATCGTGGGGAAGCTGTTCGTTTTTCGCATCGTCGCCGGGGTCCGTGTCTCGGGCGTAATAATACAGGAAATCCGCCTCGCCCCAGCGACCGAGGTGCAGAGCCGCGTCGGCGCCCGTGCCAAAACCGCGTTCGGTGCGGTAATCCAGATGCAACGCGCCATCCAGTTGTTCGTTCGCGTAAAAGGAATACGTTCCCAGCAGGAAGCCTCCGTATTTGCTGCGATAACCCGGCGTGACCGTGAACCGGTTCGACCGCTCGTCCAAACGGCGGACATAGTAGGGAAAATAGAACACGGGCACCTTGCCCGCATAAACGACCGCGTTGTGCGCCTTGATGTATTCGCCCGGAACGATGGTGATTTTTGACGCCCGGATACGCTGGCCCGGATCGGAAACGTCGTCGCTGGTCACGTAAGCGTGCGACGCGGTATAGACGCGGTTGCTCGCGTCGCCTTTCAATTCGCGTCCCTCGGCAAACACCGGAAATCTTCCGGTTCGGAACTGGCTCGCTTCCATCTGTCGCGTTCTGAAGTTGTAGGTGACGTGCTCGCCTACCCAGACCTGATCTTCACGCTGGATGCGAACGCGGCCCTCCGCAGTGCATTCCCCGGTCTTGCGGTTCACGCAGACTCGGTCCGCCGTCAGCACCACGCCGCTGTAATTGACCAGCACGCCGTTCGTGCCGCAGATGACGCCGGTTTCGATGTCCACGTCCAGTTGCCCGTGCTGTGTCAGCGCCTCAACGACCCACGCCGCCGGTTGCGCGAAGGCGCAGGGGGCAAGACAGAGTGCAAGGAATGCGATTGCGAGAAACTTGCGCGGTGATGTCATCGGCGCGTTCAGCTAATCAAAACAGCGGCGCACTGCCAAGCGGGGATTTGTGGCATACGACCTGCAATCTTCCGGGCAGGAAACGACCTATGGCGATGAAAATCAAAATGCTGACATTGTTGCAGGAGCAGCGAAGCCATGCGCGGGTCACAAACCGCCTGCCCGCTCCGCAGCCCGGAGTGCTTTTCCTGATGAAACTCAGGGAGCGCATCACACAAAGCGCCGCACCCCGCAAACGCCTGTCCATCGTGGTGGAAATGAACAACAACCCGGCAACCCCGTTGCCGGTCAAGATTCACCACGTCCATCCGGCATCGGCCTCATTGCGCGTCTTCGCTCGCTGAAGCGCATCCGCCCGGCTTTCCTGCCGACGGATGCATGGTTGCGTTTTGTCCCGCCACTCCTCCTGAACCGTGCCCTGAATTGGGGCACTGTCCCGTCAACTCTGCCAATCCTCAGCTCAATCCCGGTGCGTTGTCCCCTTACTCCAAGTTTTTGAGAACGCCGATGTCTTCAATCTTTCGTGGAGCGTCGCCGGTGGTGAAATGGACCTGTTGAAATCCCATCTGGTGAAACAACACGGCCAACTGCAGCCGCGCCCGTTCTTCGGCGTCCTTCAATATCCCGTTCACCCTGGCTGCAGTGCGGATGTCCGCCACCGCGTTCTGGCGGGCCACTTGTTCGAGGTTTTTGTCAAACGTCCGCAACAACCCCGTGGAACGCTCCACGATGTGCGTCCGTTTCTCGTCCAGATACGCGTCAATGATTTGCGCCGGAGGCAGGTCAATGGTGACGGACTGTCCCTCCACGTGAACGTCGCCGGCCTGAAGACGTCCGAGGTCAATGCCGGCTTTGACGACTCCGTGGGCCACAAGCAGCACGCGGCTTTCTCCGTACCATTTCACGTCCTCCAGCACGACCACCTTTTCCAGCACGTACTTGACCGTGACCAGTTCGGAAACCGTCTGCACCTGCTTGAGGATTGTGGCGGTGTCGAGAACGCGGACGCCG
>DAOLDN010000269.1:0-5593 GCA_035327385.1 Verrucomicrobiota bacterium
CGCCAGCGATTGGGCGGCGCGGTAATAGCGATTGGACGGTTTGATCCGTGCCGAACCGAAGACCGTGACCGCAGGACCGATGCGGGACAACGTCTCGAACGAGTCCACGAACTCGGCCATGATGCGGAAGATTCGCCACGGGTCTTCCTTGAGGAACTCCGTTGCCTGATTGTTCATGCGCGCAGCATAAACGCGCGGGCCAAAGAAACAAGCGCGGCAAATCGTTCTCGACACGGACGCGAGGGTCGCCCAATTTCGCGACCGGAAATCGGACCCCGGCCATGATTACCGCCGCCATTGTGATCACCGTGCTTTGCGCGCTTGCGCCGGTGGTCGCCGCCTACGTCGAACGCCGCATGGTCTGGCCTTACAGCACTCCCGAGCCGGTGAGCCAGATCCCCACCGAATCCAGGTATCTGATGCGGCAGGTTTCAGAGGCGCTCCAATCAAGCTTCCGCCTGCTGGGCCGCGCCCGCGATCTCAAGGGCGAACGCTACGCGGTGGACTATTACTTTCTGGTTTCGCCGCAACAAGACACGCTCGCCATCGTCGGCGTGGGCACCATCATGCGCATCCCGGTCAACGGCACATGGCTGTTCTCGCGGGGCGACAACGGAGCGGCTTTTTATTCCGTCAACAACCAGTCCTGCGCCGAATTCGACCTGTCCGGTCTGTGGAAGGACCAAATCCTGTTCGACGCCGGCTTTCAAAAACTTTACGAGGCGCACTTCGCGTGGCTTCAGAAAACGGGGGCGACCGTCGTTCCGTTCACTTCGGGCCGTGAACTCGATGAGCTGCGACAGGTCCGTTTCCAGAGGGTCGAGGCCATGCGCCGAAAAGGGCTTGTGCGCTCGACGGACGCCGACGCGGAACACTGGCAATACACGCTTCTCGGCGCGATCAAATGCGGTTTCGGCACCTATTTCGTCGGACTCTTCCGCCATCTCAAGGCTGGCAAGTTCTGAACTTTACGGGACGCGCCCCGGCGCGGGTTGTTACCCGCAACCGCGACGGCGTCCCGCAGAAGGGCCGGTGCGTTCACTGAGATTTTTCCTGCCCGGACTTTTTCCAGTCCTCCAGAGTGCGTGAGGCCATGTCGCGTCCGCCCATACCGAAGGCGATGGCAAACGCCACGGCGACCGCGCCGAGGATGATTCCGAACGCGAGGTTCACAATTTCGTTGGCCAGTCCGGTCTGGCGCAGGGCCATTGCTCCTGCGAGCGTCAGGATGGCCACACGCGCCACGAGCGCCAGACGGCGGGCGTTGGGCGAGTCGCTGGAAGCAATGCCTTCCGCGACCAGTCTGGCCAGCAACAGTCCCAGACTGAAGATCAGCAAGCCCATCAGCACGTGGCCTGCGAACCCGACGAAGTCCGTGATCAATTTGGCCACGGCGGTGAAGCCGAGTGTTTCGGCGGCGGTCACGGATGCCAGGATGACGATCACCGCAAAGATGAGATTGCCGACCCAGACAGAGGGCAGCTGTTTTTCCTGCGGCGGCTTTTTGGACAGGCCGAGTCTGACCAACACGTTGTTGAAGCCGATGCCGGTAAGGATGTTGGTGATGATGCCGGAGACGACTTTTCCCGCGACCACGGCAATGAGGATGATGATGGCAGCAGCGGCGATGTCCGGCAGTTGAGCCATGATTTTTGCGAGCATGTCGCTGGCGGGTCGTGTCACGGCTTCAATTTGAAGCGCTCCCAGCGCGGCGATCAGCACGGGCACGAGAATCACGAAATAGACGATCAACGCGACGATGGAGGACAGTTTTCGTGCGCCCAGCGAAGGAGCGATGCCCCATTTCTCGCTTGCGCGGTCGAGGCCAGCGCCTGCGAGCAGGCTTTCCACGAGTCGTTGAACGATGCGGGCGATGAACCAGCCGATGACGAGGATGGCCGCCGCCGAGAGGATGTTGGGCAGGAACCCGAACGCCTCGTTGAGCAGCGTGGTGACGGGGGCCAGCAGGGATTCCAAGCCGAGGGTCTGGAGAATGGGCGGCAGGAAGAGCAGAAACACCAGCCAATAGACGACCTCGGCGAACGTTTCGCTGAGGCTGACGGATTTGACGTCGCCACCGGTGGCGGTGCCGACTTTCTCATCCAGCTTCGTCCTGTTGAAAACGGCGACGAGGATTTTGCGCAGAACGGTGGCCAGTATCCACGCCGCAGCCAGCAGCACGGAAGCGCCGACCAGTCGTGGCAGATACGCCAGCACGGGCTGGATGATGCTGTTCAACGATTCTGTGACGAGAGTGAGTTTGATGGTTTGAAGGAATGCGATGAGGACGACAAACATCAACACGTAGAACACGGCCTGGCTGATCCAGCGCTCGACCGGCACGGCGCTTTTCTGGTCCGGGCCGGCCATCCATTGGGCGATCTTGTTGTCAATGGAGACCTTGCCCATGAGTTTGCGCACGGCCGACGAGACAATGACGGCCAGCAGCCAGCCGACGACGAGGACCGCTAGGCCAGCCAGCAGGTTTGGGCCATAAGCGGCGAACTGCATGCGGAGTTGTTCAAGCATCTCATTCATAAGCAGGATTCCTTTCAGTTGTTTGACGATTCGGTTTGCTGTGGTGACGGCGCTTGAGAAAACGCGCCCGGCGCGAACCCAGCCGCGTGGAATGGCGGGAACTTCAACTGACGGCCGGCGTGTTGTCGTCGTGCCTGAATGGCAACTCTCTGATCACTCAACGGTCACTGCTCAGGCGGAACGAGCCGGTCGTTGCGAAGCGATTCCGCCGGAGAAACTGGCGGGTATGGGTTCTATGCGCTGTATCCTCCGCCTGAACGGGAGGAATTACCAGTGTTTTTTAGGGAGGGCACTGGAACGCCGAACTCTGGATGGACGCGGCTATCGCCGGGTCAGGCCGCTTTTCGGATGTTGGCGATGGTGGCGGACCACGGTGATGCGGATGCCGCCCGGAATCTCGCGAGATTAAAAGTGGCAATGAAACCGTCTATTCCGTTCACTCCTGCACAAACTTCAGCACGCGGCTCTTTTCGTTGCGCTTGCGTTTGTTCTCGTCGAGTTCCTTTTTGCGGAGACGGAGATTCTTGGGAGTGGCTTCCACGTATTCGTCCACATCAATGTATTCGAGCGCGCGTTCGAGGGAGAGTTTGAGCGGCGGTGCGAGCTGGATGCCCTTGCCGTCGCCCTGGGAGCGCATGTTGGTGAGGCGCTTTTCCTTCACGGGATTGACGGGAATGTCGTTCTCTCTCGCGTTCTCGCCGACGATCATGCCGATGTAAATCTTGTCGCCCGGCTCGACCATCAGCCGTCCGCGTTCCTGCACCATGTTGAGCGCGTAGCTGGTCGCTTCGCCGCCTTCCATGCTGACCAGCGAACCGTTTTTGCGCGCGGCGATCTCGCCACGGTCGGGGCCGTATTCGTGGAACAAATGGCTCATCACACCCATGCCCTTGGTGGAGTTCACGAGGTCGGTCTCGAAACCTATCAATCCACGCATGGGGATCAGCGCCTCGATCGTCACCTGGTCGCCGTGATGGTTCATGTTCGTGATCTCGGCTTTGCGGAACGACAGGTTTTCCATGATCGTGCCCATGTTTTCGTTGGGGATTTCAACGAACAACTTTTCGATGGGTTCGAGCGGATTGCCGGCGTCGTCTTTTTTCCAGAGAACTTCCGGACGCGATACCAGGACTTCATAACCTTCGCGGCGCATCTGTTCGACGAGGATGGCGATCTGCATTTCGCCGCGTCCGCTGACGGCGAACACCTTGGGATCGCTGGTCTGGGCGATGCGCAAGGCGACGTTGGTGCGGATCTCCTTCACGAGCCGGTCCCAGATATGGCGCGCGGTGACGAGTTTGCCGTCCTGACCGGCGAGCGGGCCGTCGTTGACGGCGAATTCCATCTGGATGGTCGGGGGATCAATCGGGATGTAAGGAAGCGCGGCGCGAGCCTCGGAATCGCAAATCGTTTCGCCGATGAACACATCTTCAAAGCCAGTGATTCCCACGATGTCGCCGGCGTGCGCCTCCTGGATCTCGATGCGCTTCATGCCTTCAAAGTGGTAGAGCATCGTGATCTTGTTCTTGGTGATCTTGCCGTTGCCGTGGCGGCAGATGGCGGGGTCGCCGACCTTGACCTTGCCTTCGTAGATTTTTCCGAACGCAATACGGCCCAGATAATCCGAGTAATCGAGATTGGCGACCAGCACCTGGAAACCTTCACCCGCGTGTGCGCGCGGCGGCGGGATGTGTTTGACGATGGCCTCGAACAACGGCTCCATCGTGCCGCTGGCGTGTTCGAGATCGATCTTGGCGTAACCGTCCTTGGCCGAGCAATAGATGAACGGGAAATCCAGTTGTTCATCCGTGGCGTTGAGCGACATGAACAGTTCAAACACCTGATCCAGCACCTTCTTCGGGTTGGCGTTGTCGCGGTCGATCTTGTTGATGACAACGATGGGCTTGGCGCCGGCTTCCAGTGCTTTGCGCAGCACGAAGCGCGTCTGCGCCTGCGGGCCTTCCGCGGAATCCACGACGAGCAGCACGCCGTCGATCATGTTCATGATGCGCTCGACCTCGCCGCCGAAATCCGCGTGGCCGGGAGTGTCCACGATGTTGATGTGAAAATTGTGATACTTGAACGCGGCGTTCTTGGCGCGGATGGTGATGCCCTTTTCTTTTTCCAGGTCCATCGAGTCCATGAGGCGTTCGACCTGCGTTTCGGCCTGGTTGGCGCGGAAGGTGCCGGACTGTTTGAGGAGGCAGTCCACGAGGGTGGTTTTGCCGTGGTCCACGTGCGCGATGATCGCGATGTTTCTGATGTGCTGCATATCGTAAATGACCGGCTCGCTCACGCCGCAATGATAACAGCCGCAATCATACTTGCGACCGGGAAACACTGTCACGCGGCTGCGGGACAGCGACTGCGAACGGCGGGCATTACCGGGCTGCGTAGGATGGGGATTTACGGCCAAAGGTCAAGCCCGCCGTGGTGGCTGGTGCGACATAAATTGCCGCGTGGGTCAATCCTCGCTTAATCGTAATCGTAATCTTTATCTTAATCCTCCCCGGGCGCAGATTACGATTAAGAGAAGGATTAAGATTAAGAACCTGCCTTGCGCTTTCAATCATCACCGGGTTGGTCGTGTATGAGTGCGGCTGGTTTTCCAGCACCGGTCAGCCGTGGTCTCACGAATACAGCCGCAGGCTGGCGGCAGTATGCGCTCCCGATGTCGCCAATACAGCCACGCTTTTCGCGGCAATAGACGGTGCATTTTTGCCAAGAACGGGCTGGACATTGGTTGGCCGTTGGGCGAATAGTGCGCCGACAATCAAAGAAAGGCCGGCCAATGAAATCATCGTGGGTTATTCACTCTCTGCGCGTATTTCCAAGTCGTTTTCTCCAGTCAAGCAAGGCCAGATACCAATAGCGCGCCGTGAACAAATTGGAGGACTTATTAAATACACGTTTTCAATTCTGATAATGGCAGCAACGCTTTGCCACGGGCAGGGTGTATTCACTGTCAACTTTAATGGCCCCCCGATTGTGAACCCATTCACACGACAAATCGTTCAGCAGTATGACGAGGCAGGAATGACGTTCTGGTCCCCCA
>DAOLDN010000270.1:0-5579 GCA_035327385.1 Verrucomicrobiota bacterium
ATGACCGCCGGCGGGGCGCAGCAGGTGCTGCTCAAGGTCCGCGTGATGGAGATTCCCATGCCGGAAGCCTATTTGATGAAGAAACGCGGCGAGCACGTGCCCGAGCACATGGCCAATTGTCTCTACATCGAATGGTTCAGCGAACAGAACGGGCGAGTGGTCATCGAGAGCACCGATTATGAACTGAACATCTCCGCCCCCGAATGGCGCTTGACGCCGGCGGAGGATGAACAGCGCGCCAGGCAGGCCGCCGACGGCATGCACGGATTCATGCAGCGGCTCACCGACGCGATTGAAAAACACCAGCGCGGCCAGAAGGACCCCGACGCGGAATGGGACGAGCACGATTACGAGAAGTTCCTCAAGGAATCCGACGCCCGCACGGACAAATACATGGAACTGCTCGACAAACACGGCGATTCCGAGGAAGCCGACGAGATCATCGCCAAAGAAATGGGCTGGACCAGGGAATTGACGGAGGAGGAAGCCGAAGAGGAACGGCAGCTTGTCGAGGACATCAACCGCGCCTGCGAAGAAGCGTTGAACGAGCCTGAACCCGAACCCGACCCGGCGCGCGAAGGCATTGACTGGATCCGCGACAAACACGGACGCCTCGCGCATCCCCTGCAACACCGCTGCCACGAAAGCGCCATGAAATTCTGGAAACGCGCGGAAAAACTCGGCCTCGAACAATCCAACGACGAAGACCTGCACCAGTTCATTTTTGAGTTTCAGACCACCGGCGTGAAACTCGCCGGAGCGCTCAACGGAATTGCCGAAGGCCGCGGCTACACAGACGCCGCCTTCACCGTCGCCTACCTCAAACGCGCACTCGACCACCTGCACAAATCGCAGGCCGGGCTGGAAGCCGTCCCCCCCAAAAACCTGCTGCCCGCCAAAATGGCGACCGACGCCCGCAAGGAACTGTTCCAAATTCGTGAAGGCATCTTGAAGTTGATGGACGAATTCCGCGGGCGCTCCAACGGTTGAATCAATCCCAACGCACGCTGAAGGGGACATGGACTTTTTCGGCCAACAAGCAAGGGCGAAGACCCGCACCACGCGATTGCTGGCGTTGTTCTTTCTTGCCGTCGCGCTGACGAATTTCGCCGTCTATTCCGGCATCGCGGCCGTTCTCAGGGTCGTCTTTCTTTTCACCGCGCGACGGACACCGGACGGCGCGCTCGTGAAACTGGTGCACCATTTCGGAGCCGACGGTTTCTGGAACTGGGAATTGCTCGGCTGGGTGACGCTGTTCGTCACCACCGTCATCGTCGTGGTGAGCTGCTGGAAATTCCGTCAACTTTCCCACGGCGGCAGTGCCGTCGCCCAACTGCTCGGCGGACGTCCGCTCCCGCCCGACACTTCCGATCCGGAGGAGCGCCGTTTGTTGAACGTGGTTGAAGAAATGGCCATCGCCTCCGGCATCCCCGTCCCGGAGGTCTATTTGCTGGAGGAGGAAATCGGCATCAACGCCTTTGCGGCGGGCAACGACGTGTCCGACTCCGCCGTGGGCGTGACCTTCGGCGCGCTCAAACTCCTGACCCGCGACGAAATGCAGGGCGTCATCGCCCACGAATTCAGCCACATCCTCAATGGCGACATGCGCCTCAACACGCGTCTCATCGGATGGCTTCACGGCGTGCTGGCTCTGGTCGTCATCGGAAGAATCCTGACGTTGCGATTCCTGAGCGAGCGACAATTGTCCGACGGCAGTCGCGTCGGGCCTGTTTTTCATCCAGCGTTCCTGCCGGCGTTTGTCCTTGGAACCATTTGCATCGTTGCCGGCACGTTCGGAGCGTTCTTTGCCCGCTGCATCAAAAGCACCATCAGCCGCCAACGCGAACATCTTGCCGACGCCGACGCCGTTCAGTTCACTCGCAATCCCGAAGGCCTCGCGGGCGCCCTGAAAAAGATCGGCGGCCTGCGCACCCGTTCGCTCATCGCAGCCGCGCGCGCCGAGGAAGCCAGTCACATGTATTTCGGGGACGGCATGAGGCCGCGCTGGTTCGGTTTCCTGTCCACGCACCCGCCGCTGGCCGACCGGGTGCGACGGCTTGAACCGCAATTCGACGGCAGATTCCCGCCGGTTTCATTGACGCGCGCTTTGCGAGAATCGCCCGTCACAGAATTGTACCGGCGCGAAGGCGCAAAGCCCGTGGACTTCAACAAACTGGCGTCGGTCATCGGCCCCCAGGCGGCTGCGCAGGAATTTCTATACTCGGATGCTGCTGTGAAAAGCATCCCGGTTGAAACATCGCCGCCGGCCGCGCGGACTCCGTTCGGATTCGCTCCAGTGATTTCGTTGGAGTTCACCCGGGTTCTGCTGGGAACAATCCCGGAGGAATTGCGGCGGGCCGCGGACACGCCCTTCAGCGCCGCGGCGTTGGTCTATGCGCTGTTGTGCGGCAAGGACATCACGCACCGCGACCAGCAACTCCGCGAACTGGAAACACGCTCACAGCCGGGCATTGCCGCCGAAACGCGACGATTGCTGCCGCTCGTGAACGCACTGGACGCCGGCCACTATCTGCCCCTGGCCGATCTCTCCGTGCGCACTTTGCGGGCGCTCTCACCGGAGCAGTTCGAGAACTTCCACGACACCCTGGATTCGCTCGTGGCCGCCGATTCCCAGATAGACCTGTTTGAATACATGCTCCAACGCATGGTGCTGCGGCATCTCACGCCGCATTTCCGTCCGACACCAAAAACTCCCGTCCAGTATTACGCGTTGAAACCGTTGATCCCGGATTGCGCCGTCCTGTTGTCCGGCCTGGCGAGAATCGGCAACGACACCGACAACGCCGTCCAATCCGCCTTCCGGCAGGGTGCGGCGTTGTTGGAAACATCGGAGGAACTTTTCCTTCTGCCCCACAGCAAGTGCAACCTCCCGCAAATGGACGCAGCCCTCGCCCGCATCGCCCAAGCCACACCGGCCATCAAACACCAAATACTGACTGCCCTCACAGTGTCCGCCGCCGTGGACGGATTGTTGCAACGCCGCGAAGCCGAATTGCTTCGAGCAATCGCCGACGCCATGGGCGTCAACCTGCCTCCCATTCTCGGAGACTTCCCGGAACAACTCCACTCACCGCACCGCACATAACAGCACCCTTACGATTTCAGATTTTGCTTTCCGCTTTTCCGCTTTTTCATCTCACCGCTGAATGCCTTCATCGCGGTTGCCTTCCTCCATCTCCGGATTGATTGACCTCGCCGGCTTCAATCCGTGACCCGTTCCGTGGTAGGCCGCCAAAAAATAGACCGTCACCGCCGCCACAACCGCCGCCAGCACGCCCCAGTAACGCGGCCAGTCCGTGACGCCGTTGACCGTGCAGACACGAAACCACCAGCCGCAGCCCAGATAGCCGATGAGATAACCCACACCGCCGTTCATCAACGTCAACAACGCCTGCGCCCGGGTGCGCCACCCGGCATCCACGCGGTCGTTCACGTAGATTTGAGCCGTGGTGAAAAACAACGTGTAGGTGATCCCATGCAACACGATGCCCGCCAGCAACAGCGATTTGCCGTCCAATGCGAACAACACGTATCGAAACAACGCAAAACCGATGCCCGCCAGCAGAATCCACTTGAGCCTCCATCGCAGCAGCAACGCCCCCAGCCCGAACATCGCCACAATCTCCGTCGTCTGCGCCAGCGACATCCAGCCGGACGGATGATTCATTCCCAGGTCATGCAGGTGCAGCGGCGTGTAGGGATAAAACGCGGCCAGCGGGATGTTCAACAGGCACGAACTCAAAAAAACGACACGGTGATCCGGCTTTTTCAACAGTGAAAGCGCGTCCAATCCCAGCCGCTCGCGCCACGTCAGGTGCGTTGCGGATTTCAACGGCTCCACATCCGGCAACACGAACGTGAACAGCCCCAGCCCGACCCACAACCCCGCGCTGCTGAACGCGGCCACCGTCGAGGCGTCCGCGTTCAACAAACTCACCAGCCAGCAGCCCGCCATCCAGCCGATCGTTCCCATCCCGCGAATCGGTCCAAAGTCCTTTCTCGGCTCCCGAACCGTGGACAGGACAATCGCAGTGGAGATGCTCGCGGTGGGGACCGCGCAAAGTGCGTGCGCCTGGATGATGACCAGAACCCACCACGCGCTCCAACCCTGTTGAATGGCCGCGCCAGCCAGCGCCGTCAGGGCGGCGGTGGCAAAGGACAAACGGCGCAACACGCGAGCGGGCGGCATGTGGCGGTCCGCCATCGCGCCAAAAAACAACGGCGACACAAACGCGGCAACGGCCATGGTCGCGAAGGCAAACGGCTGGATGCGTTGGTAGCCGTGTGCGTTGAGCACCAGCGTCAACGGCACCATCCACGCCGAGAACGCCATCCATTGAAGAATGAACAGCGCGGCCAGTTCCATGAATTGCGCCCTGCCATAAGCCCGTTGCACTCGCACAGGACACACGGCCCGCTGAAAAACTCAAGTTCCGCTTTTCCTTCCATCAACTGGAGCGCGGACGGTCCCCGTCCGCAGTACGCCGGAATGGAAAAGATCGCCCAACACGTTCGCACGGGCGCTTTGATGGCGACGCGCTGTGATCCCGCCATCGCGAGATCGCGCGCCGGTGGTTCATGGCTCCGATGGGCGTCCAAGGCTGGACGCCGAAACTCCCAATCAGCCACGGCGTGGCGGCGTTTCTGCTTTGCGCTCAATCCCGGATTTTGAGCAGAATCTGCGCGTGAACATCCTCGACACCATTGTCGAACAAAAGAAACGTGAAGTGGCGCAACTGCCCGAACGGATCATTGCCGCCGGCGACCTTCATGACGCGCTGCTGGAGCGCGATGAACGGCGCGATTTCCTGGCCGGCTTGCGTGAGGCGCGGGGCACGGCGCTCATCGCCGAGGTGAAAAAGGCGTCCCCGTCCGCCGGTGTCATCTGCAAGGATTTTGATCCGGTTCGCATCGCCAGGGAATATGAGGCTGCCGGCGCGCATTGTCTGTCCGTGCTGACGGATGAACAGTTTTTTCAAGGCTCGCTGGATTACCTGCGGCAGATTCGCGCGGCGGTGAAACTGCCGTTGTTGCGGAAGGATTTCATCATTGATGAACGGCAGATTCTCGAAGCCATCGAATGGGGCGCGGACGCCATCCTGTTGATCGTGGCCATTCTCGACGACGCGCGCCTGAAACATTTTCACGAAATCGCCACCATGGCCGGTCTGGCCGTGCTGGTGGAGGTGCATGACGAGCCGGAATTGAAACGTGCGATGGCCATCGGCGCGAGGCTCATCGGCGTGAACAACCGCGATCTCAAGACATTCAAGGTGGACCTGGCCACAACGGAACGGCTGGCGGCCAAAATGGCCGAGAGTCGAGAGTCGAGAGTCGAAAGCCTGCTGGTTGCCGAAAGCGGCATTCACACGCGCGCCGACGTGGAACGGCTGGCGAAATGTGGAGCCAAGGCAATCCTTGTTGGCGAATCACTGGTTCGCGGCGGCAACATCGGCGACAAGGTTCGTGAGTTGCTCAACGGGTGAAGCAAAATCCTGTTCAGCCCGAATTCCGAAGCGGGCTGGCGTGTGGGCCAGGTCAAGTCGTAGCGCAGACTG
>DAOLDN010000271.1:0-5569 GCA_035327385.1 Verrucomicrobiota bacterium
ATTCAACCGTCGTTGCCCGGTCAGGTTTCGTGGCGGACGATTTCCAAAGCACGGACAAATAATCGCTGCCATGAGTAAATGAACCGCCAAAGTGTCCGGCCACGACCAACAACACGACCGTCAATCCGAGCCAAACCCGATAAATCGTCATCCAACCGCGCCAGTCGAGTAACGCCAGCAGCAATATCGCCGGCACGAGCGCCGTCCCCAGCCATTTGTGCCACCACAATGTATGGTCGTCATACCCCCCGCTCCACGACAACACCCACCCGCAAGCAGCGCTGACAATGACAACCGGAACACTCAACCACACGATCGCCCGGACGGCAGCCGTCGCGTGTTTGAATCTCGGCAACAGCGCCATCACCTCCAACGCCGCCAGCGCCGCAATGAAACCGATCGGCAGATGCACCACCAGGGGATGCAATCGTCCCATGAATTGCATCAGTTCGGAGGACTCGTTGTTCATGAGTTTCATTCTGCCTGCGACACCGCGATCGGTTCAACGTTGAACTTGCTGCGGCAACGCTTTCAGCATGGGTGTGACGCCTCAGGCGGGTTTGTGTTCCATGACATAGCTCTCAACAGAGGCGAGCGCGCTTTACACCTCAATTCCACAACCGTATGCTGCGTATCGTGAGTCAAACACGCAAAGAACGGGTCGTCTGTGGCATGAGCGGTGGAGTGGATTCCTCCGCCACTGCCGCGCTTTTGCTTGAACAGGGCTACGACGTCGTCGGCATCACGCTCAAACTCTGGCCGCAGGACTGCGTGAACCGCGCCGAGGACAAATGCTGCGGCCCGCAGGCCGTCACCGACGCGCGTGCCGTTTGTCACAAGCTTGGAATTCCTTATTACCTGATTGACGAAGCGGCGGATTTTCAGAAATACGTCATTCAATACTTCGCCGACGAATACAAGGCGGGCCGCACGCCGAACCCGTGCGTGATGTGCAATCAAAACCTCAAATTCGGACGCCTCATAGACCGCGCCAACCAACTCGGAGCGCAATACATCGCCACAGGACATTTCGCGCGCGTGGAGCGGGTGAATGGAGCGCCGAGCGCCGGCTCGGCCAGTCGCGAAAACGAACCGCAACGAGCCGAGCTGGTGCTCGGCGCTCCGGGACGCGTGCTGCTCAAACGCGGACGCGACCTGCGCAAGGACCAGAGCTATTTCCTGTTTTCCCTCCGGCAGGATCAACTTGCACGAGCCATGTTTCCGTTGGGTGAAAAAACGAAGAGCGACACCCGCGAAGTCGCGCGGCACTGCAATCTCAAGACCGCCGACAAGGAAGAGAGCATGGAAATCTGCTTCGTGCCGGACAACAATTACGGCGGCTTTCTCCAGCAGGCTAATCTCGTGCAGAAGCATCGCGGCGAGATCGTGGACACGCGCGGCCAGGTGCTGGGCCATCACGACGGCATCGAATTCTACACCATCGGCCAACGCAAGGGCCTGGGCATTTCCTCACCGACTCCGATTTACGTCATCGAACTCGACGCTGAAAACAATCGCGTCGTGGTCGGTGACGATTCGATGCTCGACCGCGACGAATTCAAAGTGGAACGCTGCAACTGGATTCCTTACGCGACTCCACCGGCGCAGATCGAAGCCACAGTGAAGATTCGCTACAACCATCCGGGGACGGCGGCGATCATCACACCACAGGACAACAATCGCGCGACGGTGAAGCTGCTCGAACCACAGCGCGCCATCACACCGGGTCAAGCGGCCGTGTTTTATCAGAACGATCTCGTGCTGGGCGGCGGCTGGATTTGCCGCTGATTGCTCCAACTCATTAGAAAGTGCTTTTCCGCCGCGCTGTATTGCCTCACACTTCACGCACACGCTATGAAATTGTTTGATTTGTCAGGAGAAGTGGCTGTCGTCATCGGTGCGACAGGAGTTTTGGGCGGCGCGTTGGCGGACGGTCTCGGTGAGGCCGGGGCCAAAGTGGCTGTGCTGGGTCGCAACGAGGAACGCGGCAACGCCCGCGTCAAAGCCATCCGCGACAGAGGCGGCGTGGCGCATTTCTTCAGCGCCGACGCCGTCAAACGCGACAGCCTCCACACCGCGCACGAGGCAATTGAACAGGTTCTCGGCACGCCAACAATCCTTCTCAACGCCGCAGGCGGCAATGATCCCAAGGTGACCGTCACTTCGGACAATCCCGTTGAAAACATTCCACTCGACGCTTGGCAGGCGAATTTTGATCTGAACCTCGTCGGCGGTGTTCTATTGCCGTGCCAAGAATTTGGCCCCGGCATGTGCAAGCGCGGCAAGGGAAGCATCATCAACATCGCCAGCGTGTCCGCGCATCTGCCGCTGTCGCGCGTGGTCAGTTATTCCGCCTCCAAGGCCGCTGTATTGAGCCTGTCGCAATTCCTGGCGCGCGAATGGGCCACCAAAGGCGTGCGCGTCAACACCATTACTCCAGGATTCTTTCCGGCTGAACAAAACCGCAAGCTGCTGTTCAAGGACGACGGTTCACCCACGGATCGCACAAAAGCGATCTGGGGTCACACGCCGATGAACCGCTTTGGCGACTCGAGTGAATTGATCGGCGCGTGCATTTTCCTGGCAAGCCACAAGGCCAGCAGCTTCGTCACAGGCACGGATATCCGCGTGGACGGCGGCTATCTGAGCCAGACGATTTAAGACAAGGATTGCGCGGATTCGCACGGATGCAGAAATCTCCGTGTGATGTGCAAAAAGTCCGTGTTTATCCCTGTTCATTCGTGGTTTAACGTTTTGCCATGAATCTGATTTCGAAATCGGCTTTCCCCGGCAAACTGACCGACGCACAGGTGGCTGAACTCGTCGCGCAGGCGCTGCCTGCGGCGGATTACCGCGGCAAAAAGGTGTTGCTCATCGTTCCCGACCATACACGCACCGCGCCGGTCGGATTGTTGTTCATGACCATCTTTGCGCAGATCGGCGACGTCACAAAGGAACTCGATGTCCTCACCGCGTTGGGCACTCATCCGCCGATGAGCGAAGAGGCCATCTGTCATCGCCTGGAGATTTCAGTCGAACAACACCGCAACGAATTCAAGAAAGTCCGCTTCTTCAATCACGAATGGGACAATCCCGCCGCGCTTAAGGAAATCGGCGCGCTCACCACGGCGGACGTGAAGGAACTCACCGGTGGTTTGTTCTCGATGGATGTGCCGGTGGAAATCAACAAGCTCGTTTTCAATTACGATCGGGTGATCATCGTCGGCCCGGTGTTCCCGCACGAAGTCGTTGGCTTCTCCGGCGGCAACAAATACCTGTTCCCCGGCATTGGCGGGCCGAAGATTCTGAACTTCTTCCACTGGCTCGGAGCAGTCGTCACCAATCCGATGATCATCGGCAACAAATGGACTCCCGTGCGCAAGGTCGTTGACCGCGCCGGCGCTCTGGTGAAGGTCAACAAAGCCTGCTTCTGCATGGTCGTCGCGCCGGACAAATCACTTGTCGCGCTCACATTTGGCACGCCGGAATCCGCCTGGGACGCCGCCAGTGAAGTTTCCAAACAGGTTCACATCATTTACAAGGACAAGCCGTTCAAGACCGTCCTCTCCAAGATGCCGCCGATGTATGACGACCTCTGGGTCGCCGGCAAAGGCATGTATAAACTGGAGCCGGTTGTTGCCGACGGCGGCGAACTCATCATCTACGCGCCACACGTCACCGAAATTTCAGTTACGCACGGCAAAATCATCGAAGAGATTGGCTACCATTGCCGTGATTATTTCCTGACGCAGTGGGACAAGTTCAAGGACAAGCCGTGGGGAATCCTCGCACACAGCACGCATGTGCGCGGCATCGGTGCGATGGAAAATGGCGTCGAGAAATGCCGCATCCAGGTCACGCTTGCCACGGGCATTCCCGAAGCCATCTGCAAAAAAATCAACCTCGGCTATCGCGACCCTAAAACGATCCGCGAGGAAGATTTCGAGAACAAGGAAGACGAAGGCATCCTGTTCGTGCCCAAAGCTGGAGAAATGTTGTATCACCTGAAGCAACAGCCCAAATGGGCGGGCGGGAATTGATGGCTGTAGCGAGCCACCACTGACTCGGACGGATCGCCGATGAGCCGGGGTCATGTGGACTGCGGTGGCAAGTCGGACGCGACACCGCTTTCGAGCGTGTGGAGACGCGGGATGGTCCGCAGGCAACTTGATCGTGCGAAAGCGGTGTATGCCCTGTTCCCCACCAGCCACGGCAGTCCAAAACCACGGCCAGCACTGCCACGCTCTCACGCACTACTGAACACAGCTTCTGCGGCAATTCAGCCGTCCTTTGCTCTTGAACAGGGATTCCCACGGTCATAATGTCGCCTCGTGAACCAGACTTCAGATAGAAAGCCATTCCCGTGTTTGGCCGCTAATATCCAATCTCAAGGAAGGCTTTCCATCTGCATGTATAGTTAGGTGCAATTGCCATGCGTGTCGCGTTAATCATCCTATGTTTCTTCGTTCGATCATTCGCGGGCGAGTCGAACGCGCTACCATTGTTCAAACTTGCCGATGTGTTACCTGATGGGCCATCTGAGATTGAGCTGATGACCATCCGGTTAACCGACCGTGCTAATGAGCTCATGTTGAAGTCGCAGGCCGCCATTGCCACGAATCAGGACTGGTATCTGGAACACGTCAAGAGGGCTAAACCAGGCAAACCGTTAGACTACGACCCGAGACTGGGCCTTACAAAAGAGGAGTATGCTGAATCGTTACAGGAAATTAAGAACCGCCAGCTTGCGTCCACAGGCACTCGATTGCCGTGCGTGTTTCAGCGGAGAGGCGAAACGCTTTCAATTGATATCGGAAACACTAACACCCCGTTGAGCAAGATCCGATTAAACACGACGACCGGCGAACTATTTGCATCCGTTGGCAGGGTTGGAACGCCGACTTGGAAAACCGGCGACAACCCAACCAGTCCAATCGGGGCTTACGAAGAGTGCTCCTGGGAGTATGTGAAGAATGATTTGAACACCTTTGACGAGCGCATTGTGAAGCTCCAAATCTGGCGACTAAAACCCTCTGGGAAGATTCTCTGGCGATTCAGGGATTCCGAGATAGTTCACAAACAAAACAAGCAGAGTTTCGATCTGGCGTTTCAGCATTCGCCAAAAAGCATCCAAATAGACAGTGCAGCGACCGAGGAACTGTCGATTCACTCAGAGACAAATGGGACGTCAGCGACGTCTGAATCCCGTCGCTGACCTTTGTGTTCCAGTCGCCGGTCGTTGAGCTTGGAAACATCGAAAACATATGTGGCAGACCTACATCTTTGGGATGCACTGGAAGCACGATGGCAAGATGTATTACGACGAGTTGCCAGCGGAGTCGAAGGAAGAGGCGGCGGGATATTTTATTGATCACTGCCGTGACGACGTCAGTCTGGTTCGGGTCGAGTTGGTTGGCCCTGATGAAAGCGGCGTTCGGGAGTATGCTCATTCGCCGATTTCACCTTATGACCCTTTGAAGGCACGTCGCAGATTGGACAAAGATGAGGATGCCAGATGACGCTGATGCCCAACAAGCGCGCGAGGTTGCCACCCATTCCGCTTGGCGTG
>DAOLDN010000272.1:0-5541 GCA_035327385.1 Verrucomicrobiota bacterium
AATCACAGGGGAAAATGGCGTGCCGATTGCGAGGACGCATACGCCGAGGATCAGCAAGATTCCTGGCGTCGGCATAGACGGCACGATCGTTTCCTTTGAAAAATCCGCCCCGGCTTTTTCATCTTATGGAAAAGTTCAGAGTAACAATGCGCCGTGTTCCGTGTCAGCCACGCGCGCCTATAGCAAAGCGTTACAGTTTTTGGTCGAGCAGGTGGACCATCACATCGTCATCGGCAAGACCAAACTGTGTTTTTGGACGAAGGACCAGGTTCAAGCCGCAAGTTTGTTTGCCCGATTGCTCAACCAACCCCAGCAAGATGAAGTGCGGAAATTCATGTTTTCGCCGTGGTCCGGCATCCCTCGCGAGGTTGCACACCGGGATCAATTCTTTGCCGTCACGCTGGCCGGAAATAACAGCCGCATCGTAATTCGCCACTGGCTTCAGCAGCCTCTCGATCAAGCCTTGGAGAATTTCCACGACTGGTTTGCGGACTTGGAATTGCGCGTGCCGCCGAAACCCGAATCCAAAGCCGGCAAGAAAAAGAAGCCCCCCGGCAAGGCGACCGAGTTCCATCCCCTTTCAGTTTATTGGCTCGCTTGCACAACGGTGCGTGAGTCCAAGGACCTGCCGACGGATGTTCCGGCCCAACTCTACCGCGCTGCCTTGGAGCGCGTAGCGCCTTCGATTTCCCTTATCAAACCCATTCTGGATCAACTGCACTCCAAACTCGTCAGCGATGAAAATTATCAACTCCTCTATGACCAGAGCCGCTTCGCGCTGCTCAAACTCATCCTCAACCGCAACCGCAAGGACACTACTATGGAAATAAAACCCGAACTCACCGCCGACACGGATGACCCCGCTTACAACTGCGGGCGCTTGCTGTCGGTCTTCACCGAAACCCAAAAAAAGGCCCACGAATACGGGCTGAAAGGAGCCACCGTATCCGAGAAGTATTTCGGCACGGCCAGCACCTCGCCAGCCTACGTGTTTCCCTATTTGGTGAAACTGAACCGCCATCACCTCCAGAAAATCGGCAAATCCGCCAAGTATGCCGGGGGTGAGCGCTTCCTGGAGGAATCCATCTTCTCCATTCTGGCGCGGCTCGGTCAGACTGAGGAAATGCGGCGGAATAAAGTCCCACCCGCCTTTCCTCGCACCCTTGATCTGCAAGGCCAGGGCCGGTTTGCCCTCGGCTTCTACCAGCAAATGGCTGCTGACGCCGCCGCGCGGCAGGCCAACCGCAAAACGAACGACACCAAACCTGAACCCGATTCCAAGTAATTGAATTCACAAAGAAACAACAAATCTATGAGCAACAACATCCTGACAAACCGCCACGATTTCCTACTCCTGTTTGAAGTCACCAACGGCAACCCCAATGGCGATCCTGATGCCGGCAACCTGCCGCGCCTCGATCCCAATACTAATCGTGGCATCGTTTCCGACGTATGCCTCAAGCGGAAAGTGCGCAACTTCACTGAAATCTTCCCGCCCGTCCGCGAGAGTGAAACGGCGAACGGGTTCAACATCCTCATCAAGCAAGGCGCGGTCATCGAGACTGAGCAGAAGAAAAGCGAAGTTGCCGCCGCCGCGTCTCTGCCCAAAGGCTCGGACAATCAAAAAGCCGAAGCTGCTATGAAGTGGCTTTGCCGTGAGTTCTTCGACCTCCGCACTTTCGGAGGGGTAATTTCCACGGGTGACGGCGTGCTCAAAGGTTCCGCCTTCGGCCAGGTGCGTGGCCCCGTGCAGTTCACCTTCGGACAATCGTTCCACGCCATCACACCGCTCGAAGTCACTATCACCCGTTGCGCTGTAACCAAGGAGGAAGACGCGAAGAAGGAACGCACCATGGGCAACAAGCACATCGTCCCCTACGCCCTCTACGCTGCCAAAGGCTACGTCTCGCCCGCCTTTGCCGAAAAAACCGGCTTCACCGAGGCCGACCTCGAACTGCTCTTCCAAGCCTTGCTCAACATGTTCGAGCACGACCGCTCCGCCGCCCGGGGCGAAATGATCGTGCGCGGCCTGTTCGACTTTGAGCACGTCGGCACCCAGCACCCGAACAACGGGGAACAAAACAAACGCGAAGCCCGCCTCGGCTGTGCCCACGCCCACAAACTTATTGAAGGCATCAAGGTGGACTTGTCTGATAACGCCAAAGCCGCTGGCAAGACCTTCCCTGAATCCTTCGCCGACTACGCCGTAAAGTGCGACTGGACCGAAGCGAACCTACCCAAAGGGATCAAACTCAACCTGCGCCACGAAGGCCGCTCCATCGGGCCAAAACAAGGCTGACGTGAATCCGGCAGTTCCAACGCCGCCGAAAACGGGCGGAGCGCGCGAGATGATCCCGCTCTCCGCCCTCAACCATTACTTGTTTTGCCCTCGGCGTGCTGCGCTCATCCACGTCGAGGGCATCTTTACGGATAATCACCACACCTTGCAGGGCAACATCGTCCACGAGCACGCCGATTTGCCGGGATATGAAGTTGCCAAAGGCGTGACGCTCTTGCGCGCGTTGCCCGTCTGGTCCGAACGGCTTGGCCTTTCTGGCAAGTGCGACATTGTGGAACAGCATTCCAACGGATGCCTTTGTCCGGTGGAATACAAAAAGGGAAAGAGACGTAAGTTCGAAAATGACGATGCGCAACTTTGTGCCCAATCGTTGTGTTTGGAGGAAATGTTCAATGTTTCCATCCCGCACGGTGCGGTTTTCCACGCGGACAGCAAGCGTCGCCGCGAAGTCGAGTTCACCACCGAGTTGCGCGCGAAAACCGTGGATGCGACGCAGAAGCTCCATGCGTTGCTGAATGACCAGCGCGTTCCGGCGGCAGTGTTCAAACCGGCTTGCGAAGAATGTTCCCTCTTTGAAATCTGTCTGCCCAAAGCCACCGATCCTTCCAGCCGGATCGAACGCGCGACCAGCAACCTGTTTCGCGCCTGACCGACACCATCAACTCTCAACTCTCAACCAACTTGGACATCGCACAAAACACGCTCTATCTCACCACGCCCGCCAGCTACGTCGCGCGGGATCACCTGACGCTGCAAGTGGAAGTTCCGGTGTATCCCAACAACCTGCCGTCGGAGGAACGCGCCCGCGACAAGGCCACGGATTGGCGCAAGGTTTCCATTCCCATTCATCATCTGGAATCCATCTGTGTTTTTGGCCCAAGCTCGATCAGTCCGCCCGCACTGGACCTGTGTTGGGAAAACGGCGTGGCGGTCAATTACCTGAGCGAGTTCGGCTACTTGCACGCCCGTATGACGGGTGTGGCCGATACGAGCGTGACCTTGCGCCGCGCCCAGTTCCGCGCCGCCGATGATCCGGCCAAGTGCGCCGCCATCACCCGGCAGATCATCGCCGGCAAACTCCAGAACAGCCGCAACAGTCTCTTGCGTGGCGCAAGAGAATCTGAAAACTCAGATCACAAATCTCAAATCACCGAGGCCACCGATGCGCTGGCCCGACAGATTCAAGACCTTGGTCGCTGGCAACCGGAAGACCTCGGTCAAGCCGGTGCGGTGGATCGTTTGCGCGGTGCCGAGGGCATGGGCGGAGCAACGTACTTCGGCGTCTTCGCGCTTTTGCTGAAACAGCAGCGCGAGGATTTCTCATTCACCACACGCAGCCGCCGTCCGCCGCGCGACCGCATCAACTGTTTGCTGTCGTTTCTCTACGCGCTGGTGCGCCACGATTGCATTGCCGCACTCACGAGCATCGGCCTTGATCCGTTTGTCGGCTTTCTCCACGCCGAACGGCCCAACCGCCCGGCGCTGGCGCTCGATCTCATGGAGGAATTCCGCCCGTGGCTGGCTGACCGCCTCGCGGTGACACTCATCAATCGTCAGCAAATCGGCACGGATGATTTTCGCACGCGCGAGGGCGGGGCGGTGGAATTCACCGATACTGGTCGCAAGCGCGTCATCAAGGCATACCAGGAACGCAAGCAGGAGAAACTCACGCACCCGCTGCTGGATCAGGAATTTCGCATCGCGCAATTCCCCTTTGTGCAGGCGCGCGTCTTGGCCCGTTATCTGCGCGGCGATCTGCCGGATTACCTTCCCTTCGTGCCCAAGTGAACTTGACTCCCCGCATTCAACGCTCGACTCTCAACGCGTGCTCATTCTTGTCACTTACGATGTTTCGACCGTGGAGAAAGCCGGCCTGCGCCGCCTGCGCCGTGTGGCGCGAGCGTGCGAAGACTACGGCGTGCGCGTCCAGAAGAGCGTCTTCGAATGTCAGGTCGGACAGACGGAATGGGTGCAGTTGCGCGACCGCTTGTTGCGCGAGATCAAGAACGACGAAGACTCGCTGCGGTTTTATTATCTGGATGAAACCGCAAAGCAACGAACCGAACATCACGGCGTGGACAAGCCAATGGATTTGACCGAACCGCTGATCCTATGACCTCGCTTCCGCGAACCATGAGTGCCGGGCAAACAGCCGAGGTTTCGCGGCAAACCCAAAACGCTGTCCTGACAGATACTTTCCCTAGTTCTTTGACAATTCAAAGCAGACAGGCGTGTGCAGGATTGGCAGGTTGGCGAGAACCAGTTACAAAGTTCCTGCGGTTTGGCCAGTTGTGAGGGCCGCAGTCGCCGCGCCCGCGCGGGCGCGGCGCGGATTGAAACACCTGGAACGCGTCGGGCACGATGAGCCTTCCCCGTGTCGCCGCGCCCGCGCGGGCGCGGCGCGGATTGAAACTTGTTAGCCCGCTGCGCGATTGCCAGTAGCAGGGTCGCCGCGCCCGCGCGGGCGCGGCGCGGATTGAAACACTGTTGACGGCTCAGGAATGGTTCGCGGAAATGCGTCGCCGCGCCCGCGCGGGCGCGGCGCGGATTGAAACCTTTACAGTCTTAGAAATTCGGTCGGGATTGGACTGTCGCCGCGCCCGCGCGGGCGCGGCGCGGATTGAAACAACAATTTCAGACCGTTAATGACAAGCGATATTTGTCGCCGCGCCCGCGCGGGCGCGGCGCGGATTGAAACAGCTTTCTTCGGCATGTCCGCCCAAACTCCAGCGCGTCGCCGCGCCCGCGCGGGCGCGGCGCGGATTGAAACACTGCTGTGCGTGTTCGCGTTTGTCGGCTGCACAGCGTCGCCGCGCCCGCGCGGGCGCGGCGCGGATTGAAACCGGTTTGATTCGATGCTCGACAACAGCCCAGCACGTCGCCGCGCCCGCGCGGGCGCGGCGCGGATTGAAACCCAGTCTGGCCAGTCGCCTCGCATGTATTTCCGCGTCGCCGCGCCCGCGCGGGCGCGGCGCGGATTGAAACACGGACGGTCCGGGCTTTATGACAGTGGAGGTCGTGTCGCCGCGCCCGCGCGGGCGCGGCGCGGATTGAAACGGTTTTATTCGACGCTTGGCAACTGCCAGCACCACGTCGCCGCGCCCGCGCGGGCGCGGCGCGGATTGAAACAGTTTCGTTGCCGCCTTGCCGCCTGCGTTGCCGGAGTCGCCGCGCCCGCGCGGGCGCGGCGCGGATTGAAACACTGTCCCCGCGCCACCGGGCAACCGTGCCCACGTGTCGCC
>DAOLDN010000273.1:0-5533 GCA_035327385.1 Verrucomicrobiota bacterium
TGGCAGGCATGCTGTACTTGTTCGATCCTGCGGCGGGAGGACTGTATCAGGCGTGTTGGTTTCATCGGTGGACCGGTCTGGATTGCCCCGGTTGCGGCGGGCTGCGTGCGCTGCATGCCTTGTTGCATGGACGGATTCTCGATGCGTGGGGCAGCAATCCACTTGTGGTTGCCTTGTTGCCGGCGGCAGCCTGGTATGGATGGCAGCGTTGGCGGAATCGCCATCCCACCGCAACACCAGATTCCGTGAGGCGCGAGACGTGGATGATCTGGTCGGGACTGGTGGCGCTCGTCGTTTTTGGCGTGATGAGAAAGCTGCCGTTTGAATGTTTTCAATGGATGGCATCAAGCCTCTGACAAATCTGATCCGGTCATGACACGGAAACTGATAGTGGATGATGCCCGGCGCAACGCTTCCGGACGGACGCTTGCGCGAAACGCGCTGTTGGTCAACCTGCTGGTTTGTCCGGGCGTGGGGTCGTTGATCGCCGGCAGAATCGGTGTCGGCCTGCTGCAACTGGCGATGGCAGGCACGGGCTTCACGCTGGTGATGGTGTGGTTTGTGAATCTGATGACGCGCTACTATGGGCTGATGTTTGGTGATGGCCGGGACAGCGCGACGGTTTCCGGCGGGTTCTGGATCGCGGGCGCGGCCCTGTTTGCGCTCGCCTGGTTGTGGGCGCTGGCAACGGGATTGAGCCTCGTCCGTGAAGCGTCTCGGGTTGCGATGCGCGAACACCTGTCACCGGAATCGGAACAGTCGGTCGCCGATGGAGTGAAGAACGACCGTTGGCAACGCTGAGGGCGGGATGACCATCACTCCGCGTCAGGGTCGAGCAGGAGGGAATTGGGCGCGGGACTGGTCCAACGCGCGCGAAGCACCACTGAAATCACCGGCGTGGCGGGCGGCATTTTTTCTGGGTCGGCCAGCGAAGGGTCATGATCAAAGATGCGAAATCGAGGCGGGCGATACACAATCCCCCAGGACACGAACGGGCCGATGGCTCTTGTGCTGTCAAAGAGGTTCACGAATGAGGAGTTCAGGGTCAGTCTTTCATCATTCCAGTCTTCAAGCAGGCGTACCAGGTTCTGCACGCCACCGCTGAAGGGAGAATTGCCCGTGCCACCTTGCGATGGGACGCTGCCGGTGATGATGGCGGCGGTGATGGTGGTGTCCCTGGCGTCCTCAAGCCAGTTGGTCTTGGAATCGTCCCACCTCGAGGAAAGAACTGTCAGAGCGTCCGAAACGAGCGCCGCCGGAATGGACGATGTGCTGTTGTAATCACCCTTCACGTAGAGTGGATTGGGAGTGGCCACAGTGAGACCGTCGGGCCAAGACGGCGACAACTGGCCGCCGTTGACCAGTCGGACGGCGGTACTGGTGCCGTTGGACACGGGACGGTTGTCTGTGATGTGAACGACACTGATCGGATTGCCGAGCGCGAGTTTCATTATGATGTCGGGGTTTGATTTGGCGAATTGGCCCAGTTTCGCGACATCAATTTGAGTGGTTTTCATCCACTTGCCCTCACGCCGGTCCCTGAAAACGTTGGTTGTAACCACAAAGTCGGGAAGGTCGTTGGTGGTCCACTCAAACGGAACAGGATTGGGATCGGCGGCATGGTTTTTTATGGCGAGACGAACTCGATTCAGGCCCGGCGACGGCTCGTCCACCAATATCGTCATGCCCGCCTTGTTGTAGAAACGATCGCGCCCCGGCCAAGCGTTGACGTCTTCGCCGGTCGGAGGCAGTTCGATGATTTTGTGGAGATTGGAAGAGGTGTTTGCCACGCCGCGCAACAGCGGCAGGTGGGCCACGTTCGTGCGGAAATCCGGAACGCCATTGAAGGTTGTCGGGCCTGTGCCGGAGCCGAGCGTGGTTCCCCATGATTCGCGTTTTTGGATAGTGCCCGTCGCAGTGACCGGCGCGTTGAAGGTGTTCGGCCCGGAGCCGGAGAAGAAGATGTCGCCATTGGCGTGAACACGTCCGTTGACGGTCATGTTTCTGGCCGTGGTGAATTCCATCAGGCCGTTGTAAAAGTAAGCGAACTGAAACAGCGGGATGGACGCCACCTGTATCTCCTGTTGCGCGGCGTTGGTGTGGGTGGTGAAGCGTCCCGTGACCGGGCGGGCGTTGGACAGCACCCGATACGTGGTCACCCAGCCGCCCAATCCCATGTACTGGGATTCCAGGCTCACGTAACTCCGGTTGGAAATCACCGTCACGTGTGTGCGGCCCGCGTTCCCTTCGCCGTCCGAAAACTCAAACTGATCCCAGTGCGGGTCTTCGTCGCCGGTCGGAACCATTTCCCGGTACGATTCGAGGTTGTTCTGGACGGCATCCTCGCCGCCGGAACGGAAATCCGCCAGCATGCGGGCGACGACTTTTTCAACGGCGGCCTCGGCTGCGTTGAGGTTGGCTACGGACTGGTTGTTGCGTTCGTTGAGCGTGGCAGTGTTGATGGTGTGGGTCAGTGATGCGGCGAGAATGACGGCGCTGACCGCGCCGATGGCCAGCACAATCAACAGCGCATAACCGCCTGACGTGCCGCGACGAGATGGAGTGATGGGTGTTCTCATGCTCCGTCCGGTGAATGCGGCGTCACTTTGTACTCCAGTTTGTAGTAATTAAACAGATATCCCTCCCCCACGACCGTGGTGGGATACTGGTATTGAAAGAATTCAAACCGGATGCCGATGGCGCTTTTGTAGGTCAGGTTGGTCTTGATGTTGCCTCGGTGGTCTTCCGCAGTGAAAAACACGCTGTTGGTCAGGTGCGCCGCGATGAGCCGCGAATCATCCACACCACTCTGCGTGCGCCGCAGCGCCTTTTCATCGGGGTCGAAATAATAGCGGATGAACACATTCGTGTCGGTCGTCGGATAAAGCTGCAACGCCGACCCCTGTTGCGCCAGGCCGTTGGCCACGGGAGTGAACTCCGTTTCCGAGCCATCGCCGATCTGCCATCTCTTTGCGCCCCGAATTTCCTCCACCATCCAGGCGAACATCCCGCGCGCCTGATCGCTGGCACCCAGCCGGGCCTCCACGATCTCATTCTGTCGCAGGCCAAAAAGGTGCAATTGTATCGCCCCCATCATCACCATGGAAAAAATGGCCATGGTGACGATCAATTCCGTCGTCGTCAGCGCGCGAATTGCCAGCGGCGCGAAATGGGAGCGCCGGTCTGTGACCGGCTTTGGACGCGGCAAACGCACAAAGCCGACAAAATGTCGGCGCTCCAATCGCCAGGGATTGGGGCGGGGCGCGTGGGGTGTTGTGGTTGGAGGCATCATCGGTCCGGGGCCAGGTACGTGACGGTGGTGTTGGTGAACAATTCATCCCGATACGCCCACACAGTGTCCACGCGGACAAGTTTGAGCCGCATGCCGGCGGTGAGACCGGGGATGTTAGTGGTGACGGTGATGAAATTCGTGGCGTACAGCACGTTTGTCCCGCTGCGGGGAACATCCAACGCCAACGGCCCGGCCTCAAATGTGTCGCCCGCCGGCCATTCGTCGACTTCCGGCACGGACTCAGTGTCCCACTTGGCGGCGCGCACCTGTTCCAGTTGATTGAGGCTCATGGTCTGGGCCGCCAGCGAATAGCCCGTCCATTCGGTGAAACGCGCCGATTGCACATAAGCCGCAATCGCTCCGCCAAAAATGATTCCTGCAACCACCAGACACATGATGGTTTCCACCAGCGTGAAAGCCGATGACCCGGGACTTCCTCCACGTCTGATGGTCGGATTCATTCGATGATTGGTGAACCGGTTTGTGAAACTCGTGCTGGTGTTCGTTGTCCGTCGCGCTTCACAACGGCGCGGAGAAAACGATTCCCGCGCCACTGATACTTGACCATGAACCCGGCTTCCGCGCAAGCGCGGTCATGCCGCGCCGTCCACGATCTGGCAGACAACCGGCTGAAGCCGCCGGCCCGTGCGTTCCTCGTACAGCCGGGCGACAGTCTCCATAAAGTGTTCCGCCCGGTGATACGCCACCAGATTCACGGTCGCACCTCCAAAGCCTTCCCCCGTCAACCGCGCGCCCAGACAACCGGAGATGTTCCGGGCCAGCGCCACGAGCACGTCCAGTTCCTCGCAACTGTTTCTCAGGAAATCACGCGAACTCTCGTGGCTCTGAAACAAATACTGGCCGAACTGCGCATGGTCGTCCCCGCGCAACACACGTTCGGCGGCCACGACACGGGCGATCTCGCTGACGACGTGATGGGCACATTCAAACTCGCGCGGTTCAAGTTTCGATTTCGCGGCCAGCAACTGGTTCTTCTCCACGGAGCGCAACGATTTCACACCCAGCTTTCGCGCCGCGGACTGGCAGTTGCGGCGCAGTTCGTCGCGGCAATCGGAAACCAACGCAGACTTCACGCCGGTGTCGCAGACAATGACCGCCTCGCCCGCCAGCGGAGTGTGTTCAACGCTGTGAACGCGGCTATCCACGCTCATCACGTTCCACGCCTTGCCGAACAGCGATGACACCGGATCCAGCAGGCCGCACCGGACGCCGACGAATTCATTTTCCGCCGCACTGCACAGTGTTGCGAAGTGCATGCGCTCCGTCGGCGGGATTGGGGGCAGGTTGCCGCGACTGTCGCGTCTGGGAGCGACGGTTGCGCCGGTTTCGGTGAGGCTGTAGGGATGCAGTTTGCGGACGGTCAATGCCGAGGCCGCCGCCAACGCCGCCGACCCGCCCATGCCGCAGCCGATGGGAATGGTTCCGTGAATCGCTGCGTTGAAGCCGCTGAAATGCACGCCGCGCTTGCGCAGTTGCGCCAGCACGCCCTTCACGTAATCCGCCCACGGCGATTCCGGATTCTTTTTGATGTCGCTCATCCAAAAGATTTCGGGCTTGGGAAACAGCGACGAGACCAGCTCGATTTTCCCGTCCAACCTCGGAGCGGAGGCGATGTAAATGAATTTGTCCACCGCCACGGTCATCACAAGGCCGTCGTTGGTGTCGGTGTGATTGCCCAGCAGTTCCAGCGCGCCGGGAGCGCGGACGACGTGCAACGGCGCGTGGCCGAAGTGTTTTTTGAAGAGTGCTTGGACGTCGTTCATTGGAAGTGCATGAAGCGGGGGGCGTGTTGCGTGTTGCGTGTTGCGTCAAGAATGTGCGGCCGTCGAACAGCAATGCTTGACGCAACACGCAACACGCGACACGTCCTCAAATCCCGTCAAACTTCGCCGCCAGCGCAAAATCCTTCTCTGTCAGCCCGCCTTGGTCGTGCGTTGTGAGCGTGAGCGTCACCTTGTTCCAGCGGATGTCAATGTCCGGGTGATGCCACGCTTTTTCAGCGAGCTTTGCGATGGCGTTGACGAATTTGATGGCCGCCGGAAAATCCTTGAACTGATAGGTTCGCGAGATGGTCGTGCCCCGTTTCGTCCAGTCGGGGACAGCCGCCAGTGATGATTTGATCTGTTTGGCGTTGAGTTTTGCCATGCGTCATTGATGCCACGAGAGCGTCGCCGGGTCACGCCCGAAAGCGGCGGGGTGATTAAAAGCGGCGATGCCAGA
>DAOLDN010000274.1:0-5510 GCA_035327385.1 Verrucomicrobiota bacterium
GACCGTGGGCGACGCGATGAACAGTCCCGCGATGGGCCGGCCCAGCAGCATGAACATGACTCCGAACGCCGCCATGATGCCCGCCGCCAGTCCCACCGCGCCGAATCCGATACGGCGCATTCTGGCAAACTGGCCCGCGCCATACGCGTGGCCCACCCGGATGCACGCCGCAGCGCCCAGGCCCAACGCGAACATGAACGTCGTTGCCGCGCAAGTGATGGCGATCTGGTGCGCGGCGATGGCGTCGGCGCTGATCCAGCCCATCATGATGGCGGCGAACGCAAACGCGCCCACCTCGAAAAAATGTTGAACAGCCACCGGCAATCCCAACGTGAGCAGGTTTTTGAAACGCGTCAGATTCAGATGCGTTCGCCATCGCGCTGGATGGAACGCTCGCAACGTCGGCGTCAACATCACGTAAGCGAACAGCAGGCCGGCCATGATGACGCGTGCGATGAGCGTGGCCCAGCCTGCGCCGGCCAGACCCATCGCCGGTGCGCCCCAGTTGCCGTAGATGAGAATCCAGTTGAGCAGCACGTTCAACAGCACGCTGCCGAGCATGACGAGGGTCGGAGCCCACGGATGTTTCAGGGCTTCGGCGTATTGCTTGCAGCCGTGCGCGATCAAGGCCGGCAGCATGGACGCTCCGAACAGCAGCAGATAAACGCGCGCCTCCGCAATGACCTCCGGCGGCTGGCCCAGCCGGTTGAGGAACGGATACAACGCCAGCATGGACAGCGCGGCGGCCAGTCCCATGAGCGCGGAGACCACGAGTCCGTGACGGAAGACTTCGCCCGCATCGTCCGGTTTTCGCGCGCCATAAGCCTGCGCCGTGAGCACGGCAATGGAGGACAACAATCCCATTCCGAACACCAGCGGCAGATGCGCAACGGCGTTGACGAAGGCCGACGCCGCCAGCGGCACGACACCGACGCGGCCGATCATGGCCGTGTCCACGATGCCCATGAGCATCTGACTGACCATTCCGGCCATGATGGGCAACGCCAGCGCCAGTGTGGGACGGATTTCCCGCCACCAAAGCCGCGTGCCTTGAATCAGGTGCAATGGCATAAACAGTTCCGTGATTTTCAGGTTCGTCTGATGACCGGTCCAACTTTCACAGGCGGGGCCGGCTCGATCCGGGTTCTTGTTTCTGGTTTTGTTGCGCCGCCGCGCAACACCACAATCACGGCCAGGATGATGAGTGCGCCAGAGGCGATGTGAGAGGCTGTGAACGTCTCACGACCGATGGTGCTGCCAAGGATGACGGCGATGAGAGGGTTCACGTAAGCGTACGTGGCGACGCGCGCGGGCGTGCTGTGATGCAGCAACCACACGTACGCGGTGTAAGCCACCAGCGAGCCGAGCAGCGTCAGGAACAACCACGCAATGAGCGACGGCGTGGTGACGTTGCCGAACTGGAACTGGTTCATCTCGCCGCGAAGCCCCGCCAGCGCCAGCAACGCGCCGCCGCCGGTGAGCATTTGCAGCGATACGCCGAGGAATGGCGACGGCGGTTTGCGTGCGGTGCGATTGAACACCGAACCCCACGCCCAGCAGATGGAGGCCGCCATCAAAGCGGCCACGCCCCAGCCATACGCCGCGCCCGCGCCGTGGATTTGTTTGTGCGCCAGCAAGCCGACGCCGGCAAATCCGATCACCAGCCCCACGCCGACCCGTAATCGCGGACGCACGCCGCCGGGGCGCAGCCAGTCGAACAACACCATCCACACCGGCGTCAGTGCCACCATCAGCGCCGCCACGCCGGACGGAATGGTCTGTTCCGCCCACGTCACGCCGCCGTTGCCGACAACGAGCATCAGTGCGCCCGCAATGGCAGCATCGCGCCACTGCACCAGCGTCGGGGCCGACGCGCCGCGACAGCGCGCGAATGCAAACAGCAGCGCGCCGGCGACCAGATGCCGCGATCCGGCCATGAGGAACGGCGGAATGGATTCCACGGCCACGCGGATGCCGAGGTAGGTCGAGCCCCAGATGACGTACACGATGGCGAACGCCGTGACCACGAGCCAGAGCGGCGCGTGGCGGTGCGGGTCGGTTTTGGATTCAGTTTGCATAAATGTCGCCCGGCGGTTTCCAGCGGCATGCGGGCAGACAAAAAACCCACCGCCGGTGAACGACGGTGGGTTTGCGAAATCTGGCTGTTTGTCTATCGGTTCAACCTCCCACCGCCGGTGATGCGCGCAATGACGACGCTGCGCGGCCAAGCAGCGCGCTTGGGCATCGGGTTCAGATTGGCGGTGAACAGTTTCATCGGTTCAATTGACGGCGGCACTCTAGCCCATTCTGGGAACGGGTCAACGGGATTTTGTGAGCTTGCCGGATTGCCGGACGGACGGCGTGTCAGAAAGAGGCTTGTGCTTTTTGACGCCGGTTTTATCGTCGCCTCGTCGGTGAGAGCTTGAAATCCTCACCCAGTTCCATCGTTATGACAAACCAACTCATCAATCTCGAAACCATCGAACATGCCAAACAGAAACTCATTGACCTGAGTGCTTTGTTTTTGCCGAAGGCCGTAGCTGCCGCCTTGATTCTCACGGCCGGCTTTTTCGTCGCGCGCTGGGTCGCGGGAGGGTTTCAACGGTGGCTTTCGAGGTTGGAACTCGAACCTCCAGTGCGGCAGTTGTTGATCCGTCTTGTCCGGCTCTTTGTGCTGTTGTTGTTCGTGCTGCTGGCCGTGACCAATCTGGGATTTGAACTGTTGCCGCTGATAGCCGGACTCGGCGTGGCGGGCGCGGGCATCGCGTTCGCGTTGCAGGGGGTGCTCGGGAATTTGTTCGCCGGGTTGACGATCATATTCACCAAGCCGTTCCGCGTGGGAGAATACGTTGAGATGGTCGGAGTTGAGGGTCGCGTGGAAGCCATAGAATTGTTCACCACCCGGCTGGGTCATCCCGATCGTTCGTCAATCGTGGTCCCCAACCGGAAGATTGTCGGTGAAATCCTTCACAATTACGGCAGCATCCGGCAACTGGACGTGATCGTGGGCGTGGCTTACAGCACGGACCTCAACGCCGCGCTCGCAGCAGTGAACGACGTGTTGAACCGCAACAGTCACGTGCTCAAGGAGCCGTCGCCCGTGGTGCGCGTTTCTGTGCTTGCGGATTCCTCCATCAACATCGCTGTCAAACCCTGGGTGCCGGTGCTGGACTACGGCCCGGCCGTCGGTGAAATCACCAAAGGCGTCGTGGAGGAGTTCCGGGCACGGAGCATCTCCATTCCTTTCCCGCAACGCGAAGTGCGCTTGCTCAATCCGGCGGCATAGTCCGGTGGCCGGAAGTGGCCGACGATGACGGCCCAATGAATGCACGTTCAGTGTGTCAAAAGCCCGGACGCGCCGCAAAAAATGGACACTCGACCGGCGGCAGTCGTCACGGAACGTCTTTGATTTCAAGGCTGATCCAGCCTGCCCGCCTGTGGCCCATCCCCTGCTTGAAACCCCGGCATGAAAACCATTGCCTTCAAAGTCCACGGCAAAAATGGCGACTACGTCCGCGCCACCATCGTCCCGGCCAATCACTCGGAAGAAACCCGGTTTGGCTTGATTGACGGAATCGTGATCGGATTTTTCGCCGTTCTGTTCGGTTGCTTTGCCGTCTGGTTCCTGAGTTGAACCTGCACGGCCCGAAAACATCGCGCCCCCGAAGTGGTGAAAATCAACGGGGAGTTTCCCCGGCCACATCCAGCACGGCTTTGAATGCCGGCTTGGGTTGCTTCTGGCGATCGAAGAGCAGGGGATAATTTGTCCGCCTCGGAATCGGATAGCCGTTCTTCCATGACATCCCGTCGTCCAGCCCCCAAAGCGTCACGCGCGCAATCTTGTCGCGCTTGTTTTTGAAGATGCGGAACAATTCCGCGTAACGCTCCGTCAATTGTCGCTGCACGGAGTCCGGCAAACCGTTTGTGTAGGGATCGAGAAACGTCTTGAACTCCTCCAGTTGAAACTGCTCATGGCTCATGCCGGTGCCGATGATCTGCCCCTCCTTTGTCAACGGCAGCACGTCCACGTCCAGTTCGGTGATCATCACCTTCACTCCCAGCGCCGCGTAAGCGTCAATGGCCGCCTCGATGTATTCCGTCTTCGGATAGTTCAATCCCCAGTGTCCCTGGATGCCGACGCCGTCAATCCGGATGCCCGACGCCTGGAGCATCTTGACCATGCGCACGATGCCGTCCCGCTTGGCCGGCCGCCACGCGTTGAAATCGTTGTAGTACAGTTCCGCCCCCGGCGCGTATTCACTGGCGAACTTGAACGCCAGTTTCACCAGTTCATCGCCGTCTCCTATGCCGCGAACCCATGTCGTGGGCCGGTACGAACCGTCGTTGTCAATCACCTCGTTGACGACGTCCCACGCCTGGACCCTGCCCGCGTACCGCCCCGCCACCACCTGAATGAAACCGCGCATCCGTTCGATGAGCGCCTCCCGGGAGTGGGGCACGCCGTTGGTGTCCTGAAAAAACCACGACGGCGTCTGGTTGTGCCAGACCAGCGTGTGACCCACCATGAACATTCCGTTGGATTCCCCAAACGACACAAACGCGTCCGCCGGACCGAAGTTATAGACGCCTGGCTGCGGATTGATCACCTCCGCCTTCATCACGTTCTCCGGTGTGATCGAATTGAACTGCCGCACGACGATTTCCCGCGCCGCTCCGTTCGCACCGGAAACGATTGCATCATTCACCGCGCAGCCCATCAGGAAATCCGACTTGTAAGCCTCTTTCAAAGTGGCCGTTTCCTGAGCCTGTGCCGGGCGGCCATCAAGGGCCAGACACAACGCGACGACCAAGCCCGCGGGCGGGAAAGTCTTCAAGGGATTCATCGCCGCAGATTAAACCCCGGTCGCGATTCAAAAGGCAAGGCCAAGATGACGGAAGACAAATCGCCGATGGGTCGTTTGTCGTGGCGGGTGGCTTTGTGGTTTCAAAGCGTGACCGCGGCTTTCATTCCGTGAAGTCGGCTCGCACTCGCGCATCGCGGGCGGCGTCATATTTTCCTCCATCTTTTTTTGCGTGTGATTCCCGTGTTTCGTGATTAAACAATCCCCATGCGACAACTTCTCATCGGCATAGACAGCGGTACGCAATCCACCAAGGCGCTCGTTGTGGACGCCAATTCCGGCAAGGTCCTCGGCTCGGGCGCGCAGAAATATGACCTGATCCCGAACCTCCCGCCCGGCGCAAAGGAGCAACACCCGCATACCTGGCGCGATGCCACAGCCGCAGCCATCCGACAGGCGTTGCGCGCGGCAAAAGCCGTGGCGTCGGAAGTCGTCGCCATTGGCGTCAGCGGCCAGCAGCACGGCTTCGTTGCCCTGGATAAAAGGGGGGAGGTCATCCGCCCGGCCAAACTCTGGTGCGACACGTCCACGATTGCGGAATGTGAAGAGATCACCGGAAAACTGGGCGGTCTGAAGAAAACGATCAAGGCGTTGGGCAACGCCGTTTTGCCCGGCTTCACCGCGCCAAAAATCCTCTGGCTCAAGAAT